>NZ_FORX01000016.1 GCF_900114115.1 Desulfomicrobium apsheronum
GACATGGAAGTTCGTGAGCTCCTGTCCAAGTACGAGTTCCCCGGCGATGACGTTCCGGTCATCCGCGGTTCCGCACTGAAGGCACTGGAGAGCGACAGCGCCGACACCGATGAGGCCAAGTGCATCCTCGAACTGCTCGACGCTTGCGACGCTTACATTCCCGATCCGATCCGCGAGACCGAGAAGCCCTTCCTGATGCCCATTGAAGACGTGTTCTCCATTTCCGGTCGTGGCACGGTCGTCACCGGTCGTGTTGAGCGCGGCATCGTCCGCGTTGGCGAGGAAGTCGAGATCGTCGGTATCACCGACACCCGCAAGACGACTTGCACCGGTGTGGAAATGTTCCGCAAGCTTCTTGACGAAGGCCAGGCCGGCGACAACATCGGCGCCCTGCTTCGCGGTATCAAGCGTGACGACGTCGAGCGTGGCCAGGTTCTGGCCAAGCCGGGCAGCATCACCCCGCACACGAAGTTCTCTGCCGAAGTATATGTCCTGAGCAAGGAAGAAGGCGGCCGTCACACACCTTTCTTCTCCGGCTATCGTCCTCAGTTCTATTTCCGTACGACAGACATCACCGGTGTGGTGACTCTGGACGAAGGTGTAGAAATGATCATGCCTGGTGACAACACGACTTTCCATGTGCATCTGATCAACCCGATCGCCATGGAAAAGGGTCTTCGCTTCGCTATCCGCGAAGGTGGACGTACCGTTGGCGCTGGTGTTGTTTCCGAAATCGTGGAGTAATGAGGCAAGGTCATCATGAACAGTGACAAAATTCGTATAAAATTGAGAGCGTACGACTACCGCATTCTGGATAAGGCTGTAGCCGAGATTGTCGATTCCGCACGTAATACCGGCGCATCCATCGCCGGCCCCATTCCGTTGCCGACCCGTATTCACAAGCAGACGGTTCAGAAGTCTGTGCATGTGGACAAGAAATCTCGGGAACAGTTTGAAATGCGTGTACACAAACGCCTTTTGGACATTCTTGAACCCACCCAACAGACGGTTGATGCTCTGGGTAAGCTGAATCTTCCCGCTGGCGTTGATGTAGAAATCAAGCTGTAGGGATAACGAGAGGCTATCATGAAAAAGACTTTGGGAATCGTTGGGCGCAAAATCGGTATGACCAGAATCTATGGTGCTGACGGAAACGTCATCCCCGTAACGGTCATTCAGGCCGGTCCTTGCCCAGTTATTGAAAAAAAGGTCAGCGAAAAAGACGGTTACACCGCTTTACAGGTTGGGTTTGAAGAAGTGGCAGCACATCGACTGACCAAACCCGAGCAGGGCCATCAGCAAAAGGCAAATTGTGGCTTTTACAAAATGCTGAAGGAAATCCGTCTTGGCAGCGTAGATGAATATGAAATCGGTCAGAAACTGACTGTTGAAATGTTCACTCCCGGCGAAAAAATTCGCGTTACCGGTACCTCCAAGGGCCGCGGGTTCGCAGGCGTCATCCGTCGTTGGAATTTCGGCGGCGCTCCTGCATCACACGGACACGAACAGGTCCACAGAAAGCCCGGCTCGATCGGCCAGTGCGCATGGCCGAGCAAGGTTTTCAAGGGAAAGAAAATGCCGGGTCAGCTTGGAAACAAGACCGCCACGATGCTCAATCTTGAGATTGTGGACGTCCGCCCGGAAGACAATGTCGTGCTTGTACGCGGCCAAGTTCCAGGACCCAAGCAGGGGATCGTCGTCCTCAGCAAGATGAAGTAAAGGGGTATAGATAATGGCAAACGCGAAAGTATACGATCAAAACAGGATGGAAGTCGGCGAGATTTCCCTGGCTGATGACATCTTCCAGGTTGAAGTAAGACCCGAAGTGCTTCACCTGGCTGTGAAATCTCATTTGGCGAAGCTTCGCTCCGGAACCGTAGGTGTCAAAACCCGCGGTCTCGTCAGGGGCGGCGGCAAGAAGCCGTGGCGCCAGAAGGGCACTGGTCGGGCTCGTGCCGGATCCAGCCGTTCCCCTCTTTGGAGAAGCGGCGCGGTGATCCACGGACCTCAGGCCCGTGACTACAGTTTCAAGATCAACAAGCAGATCCGCAAGCTTGCTCTGAAGATGGCCATCTCCTCGCGGTTTACCTCCGAGAACATGCTTGTCGTCAACAAGCTCCAGTTCGATGAGATCAAAACCAAGAACTTCGTGGCCTGCAAGGATACCCTCGGGTTGAAAAAAGCCTTGATTGTTGTTGCTGAAAAAGATACCAACCTTGCTCTTTCGGCCAGGAACGTTCCTGGTATTCTCGTGTTGGATCCGCAGTCGATCAATGTTTACGAAATCCTCAAGTATCCCCAGATGGTCCTGGACCAGGGTGCTGTTTTGGCCCTGCAGGAGAGGTTGAAATAATGGAAAGCACGCAAGTATTACTCAGGCCGTTGATTTCTGAAAAATCCACAGGCCTTAAGGAACTTGGGAATCAAGTTGCTTTTTTTGTTCATTCTGCAGCGAACAAAATCGACGTGCAGCGTGCAGTTGAGAACGTGTTCAACGTTAAAGTCACCGCTGTGAACATTGTCAATTACCGTCCGCGCACGAGAAAGAAGTTCGGTCGCGTGGTAGGCAAGATCAGCGGATACAAGAAAGCGTACGTATCTCTTGCCGCCGGCGAAAAGATTGATTTCTTTGAAGGGGTGTAATCATGGCAATTCGAAAGCTTAAACCCACATCTGCCGGACGCAGGTCGCAAACTGTTCTCACGTTTGATGAGATCACTTGCACAACCCCTGAGAAGTCCCTGACCAAGGGTTTGAATAAAAAAAGCGGTCGTAATAATAACGGCCGTGTAACCATGCGCCGCCGTGGTGGTGGAAACAAGTCTTTGTATCGCCTGATTGATTTTAAGCGTAACAAAATCGATGTCCCGGCCAAGGTAGCCACTATCGAGTACGACCCGAACAGAAGTGCGCGAATCGCCCTGCTGCATTACGCTGACGGCGATAAACGTTACATAATCTGTCCGCTTGGACTTAATGTAGGCGATCAGATCCTTGCCGGCGACAAGGCCGATATCAAGCCCGGCAATGCCTTGGCACTGGCCCGCATTCCCCTTGGTACCCTGGTGCATAACATCGAGCTGTACCCCGGACGTGGCGGCCAGTTGGCCCGCTCTGCCGGAGCATACGCGCAGGTTATCGCCAAGGAAGACAAGTACGCTTTGCTCAGATTGCCCTCGGGCGAAGTTCGCAAGGTGTTGGCCGTCAACATCGCAACTGTCGGTCAGGTTGGCAATATCGAGCATGAGAATGTCTCCATCGGTAAAGCCGGACGTAATCGTTGGCTGGGCAAGCGCCCCAAGGTTCGTGGCGTAGCGATGAACCCCGTCGATCACCCGTTGGGTGGTGGCGAGGGCAGAAGTTCTGGCGGACGTCATCCCGTTACCCCGTGGGGTAAGCCCACCAAGGGATACAAGACCCGTTCACCGAAGAAGCCTTCGTCCAAGTTAATCGTAAAACGCCGTGGAAGTAAGTAGGAGTTTCTATGCCTAGGTCTCTGAAAAAAGGCCCTTTCGTGGATGGCCATCTGCTTAACAAGGTGGAAAAATCCCACGCTGATAGAAGCCGTCAGGTGATCAAGACTTGGTCTCGCCGGTCTACGATTTTACCAGAGATGGTCGGACTTACCTTTGCAGTTCATAATGGAAAGAAATTTATCCCGGTGTTTGTCTCTGAGAATATGGTCGGACACAAACTTGGTGAATTTGCACCCACCAGGACTTATTTTGGCCACGCTGCTGATAAGAAGAAGAAATAGACAGGAAGTTTCAAATGGAAACAAGATCAGTTGCCAAGTTTATACGCGTTTCCCCGCAGAAAGCCAGGTTGGTCGCACGTAACGTGACCGGTAAACACGTGGAAGATGCGTTGAATGTCCTGAAATTCACCCCCAAGAAAGCTGCCCGTCTGATTGAGAAGGTTCTGACGACTGCAATTGCCAACGCTGAACACAATTCCAAACTCAACGTCGACAACCTCTATGTGAAGGAAGTTCGCATAGATGGCGGCCCGAGCTGGAAGCGGATTCAATCGAGAGCAATGGGCCGGGCTTACAGAATTATCAAGCGCAGCAGCCACATTACTGTGGTTGTCGATGAACTCTAGGAGGGCAGTGCTTTGGGTCATAAAGTTCATCCTTACGGATTCCGTTTGGGATACAATAAAAACTGGAAGTCCCGTTGGTTCAGCGACAAGAAATATGCTGAGTATGTTTTCGAAGACAGTAAGCTTCGGAAGTATGTGAAGGAAAAGCTGTTTCATGCCGGTATTTCCAAGATTGAAATCGAGAGAGCTGCCGACAAGGTTCGTCTGATACTTTTCACTGCACGCCCCGGTATTGTTATCGGACGAAAGGGCGTTGAAATTGAAAAGTTGCGGGCTGAACTCAAGGGCAAGTTCGCTCGTGAGTTTGTGATAGAGGTCAACGAAATCCGCCGCCCGGAAACAGATGCACAGCTCGTTGCGGAATCCATTGCGCAGCAGCTCGAGCGTCGGGTAGCTTTTCGTCGTGCCATCAAGAAGACACTGGGCATGGCCCAGAAGTTCGGAGCGCTCGGGATCAAGGTCCAGTGTGGCGGCCGTCTTGGTGGAGCGGAAATCGCTCGTACGGAATGGGCGAGAGAGGGTCGTGTGCCTTTGCATACCTTGCGTGCCGACATCGACTACGGTGTTGCACTTGCCAAGACCACTTACGGGATCATTGGCGTAAAGGTATGGGTGTTCAAGGGTGAGATCCTGAGCGAGGTAGATAGCTGATGCTGAGTCCTAAAAAGGTCAAATTTCGGAAGCAGCAGAAGGGTCGTATTCGCGGTCTTGCAGGTCGCGCGACCACGGTTGCTTTTGGTGAAATCGGTTTGAAGGCTATGGAATGCGGAAAACTCACGAGTCAGCAAATTGAAGCCGCCCGTATCGCGATGATGCGACACATTAAAAGAGGCGGTAAGGTTTTCATTCGTATTTTTCCCGACAAGACGATCACGGCCAAACCCTTGGAAGTTCGTCAGGGTAAAGGTAAGGGCTCGCCAGTCGGTTGGTGCGCACCAGTTCAGAGAGGCCGCATCCTTTATGAAATCAAGGGTGTCGACGTTGAACTGGCTAAAGAAGCATTGCAGAGAGCTGCCTACAAGCTGCCTATAAAGACTACCATAGTCGAAAAGGAGTAAGACAGGATGAATGCTCAACAATTACGGGAATTGGGTCCTGAGAAGCTCCAGGTTAAACTTGGTGAATTTCGTAAGGAATTGATGAATCTTCGTTTTCAGCATGCAACCGCGCAGCTTGAAAATAGTCAGAGAATACCGCTTGTTAAGAAATCCATAGCTCGGATTTTGACGATTTTGAAAGCGAAGGACATGGAGACAGGTGATGAGTAACAGCGGAAAGACATCAAACAAGAGAACTCTTGTTGGCTTCGTAGTGAGCGATAAGAACGACAAGACCATTGTCGTACGTGTCGAAACACTGGTCAAACATCCTGTTCTTAAAAAATATATCCGCCGCAGAAAGAAATTCATGGCTCATGACCCCAACAATGAATGTCACATTGGGGATAAAGTTCAGATCGTCGAGTCCCGTCCTTTGAGTGCGCGGAAGAATTGGCATCTGATGAAAATCATTGAAAGAGCTTTGTAGGGGATTGTAAAATGATTCAAATGCAGACGACTTTGGATGTCGCAGACAATTCCGGAGCCAAGAAGGTTGCCTGCATCAAGGTGCTAGGCGGAAGCAAGAGGCGTTACGCTCGCGTTGGTGACATCATTATGGTGTCCGTCAAAGAAGCGATTCCTCATGGAAAAGTCAAAAAGGGCGATGTTCTCCAGGCAGTAGTTGTAAGAACAACAAAAGAGATCGGCCGACCCGATGGTACTTTTATCCGTTTCGACAATAATTCAGCAGTTATGCTGAATAAGAACCTTGAGCCGATGGGCACTCGTATTTTTGGGCCTGTTGCACGTGAATTGCGGGCAAAGAACTTTATGAAGATTGTATCTTTAGCCCCAGAGGTGTTGTAATCTATGTCTACTCATGTCTGGAAAATTCACAAAGATGACAATGTGATGATTCTTGTCGGAAAAGACAAAGGTAAGATCGGCAAGGTTGTCAAAATTCTTCGCAGCAAAAAGCAGGTTATTGTCGAGAAGGCTAATATGGTGAAAAAACACACCAAGCCCAATCCTTATAACAACCAGCCTGGCGGAATAGTTGAGAAGGAAATGCCTGTGGACGTTTCTAACGTTCAGTTGGTGTGCAACGCTTGCTCAAAGCCGACAAGAGTTGGGTATAAGTTTACTGACGATAACAAGAAAGTTCGTTATTGCAAAAAATGCAATGAAACGATCAGTTAAGGTGCAGCAATGAGTAGTCTCATAAAGATCTACAAAGATAAAGTCGCTCCTGAACTCTCGAAGGAATTCAACTACACGTCAGTGATGCAGATTCCTTCGATTAAATGTGTCTCATTGAACATGGGACTGGGTGAAGGTAGCCAGAATAACAAAATCATACAGGATTCTGTACGCGATTTGTCTCTGATTGCTGGTCAGCGGGCCGTTGTAACACGGGCAAAGAAATCCATCGCTGCGTTCAAGCTGCGTGAGGGAATGCCTGTAGGCTGCCGGGTATCGCTTCGAGGAGACAGAATGTGGGCTTTTCTGGAGAAGCTGTTGACCATTGCGCTTCCCAGAGTCCGCGACTTCCGGGGTGTACCGGACAGAGGTTTTGATGGCCGCGGAAATTATACCCTTGGCATTAAGGAACATACTATCTTTCCCGAAATCGAGATCGATAGGATCGAAAAAGCAGTGGGTATGAATATTTCTGTTATAACTACTGCCCAGACTGACAAAGAAGGCAAGATGCTTTTGAAGCTTCTTGGAATGCCCTTCAAGAAGTAAGGAGGAGTGTAACTTGACTCGTACATCTTTGATGGTCAAGGCTCAGCGGAAGCCCAAATTTTCCACACGCCAGTATAACAGATGTCCCATTTGCGGTCGGCCCAGAGCCTTCATGCGCAAGTTCGGCATTTGCAGAATCTGCTTCAGGAATATGGCCCTTGCCGGTGAACTGCCTGGCGTAAGAAAATCTAGCTGGTAAATGAGGTACGCTCATGTCTGTCATAGATCCTATTGCAGATTTATTGACTCGAATTCGTAATGCATACAAAGCGATGCATTCAACTGTTTCTATTACTCCCAGCCGCACCCGCGAGGCGCTGCTCAAAATATTGAACGAAGAGGGCTATATCAATGGATACGCCCTTGAGAATGATGCCTTACTGGTTAATTTGAAATACCATGAAAATAAGGCTGTCGTTGCCGGCTTGAAGAGAATCAGCAAGCCAGGTCGTCGTATTTATGTGGGTGCAAAGAGCATTCCTTCTGTGCAAAATGGTCTTGGAATTTGCATTTTGTCCACATCCAAGGGTGTGCTCGAGGGAAAACAGGCTGCCGAAATCGGCGTTGGCGGCGAACTTCTTTGTGAGATTTGGTAGGAGATCGCTATGTCTCGAGTAGGAAAAATGCCGATCAGCATCCCTGGTGGTGTTGATCTTAAAATCGCGGAAAGCGGGATTGAAGTGAAAGGACCCAAGGGGGTTCTTACTCTTGCTAATCATCCTGCCATCGCAGTCAGTGTCGACAATAATACGGTTTCCGTTAATCCTGTTGACGACAGCCGGATCGCCCGCCAGCAGCATGGCTTGCGGAGAACACTGCTTGCTAATGCCGTGACCGGCGTCACCAGCGGATTCGAGAAGACTCTCGAAGTCATTGGCGTTGGTTACAAGGTCAACGTTCAGGGCAATACCGTAGTGCTGAATGTCGGTTTTTCTCATCCGGTCAACTTTGCGTTGCCCGCCGGAATTCAGGCCAAGGCCGAAGGCAACAAGCTTACCATCTCCGGATGCGACAAGCAGGCTGTTGGCGAAGTTGCGGCTCAGATTCGCCGGGTTCGTCCGCCTGAGCCTTATAAGGGCAAGGGTATCAAATATACTGATGAGACTATCCGTCGCAAGGCCGGCAAATCCGGCGGCAAGAAATAGGATAAGCTATGAAATTATCAAGAGATGAAGCCCGTAAAAAACGCAAGATGCGGATTCGTAAAAAGATCAACGGTACGCCTGAAAGGCCAAGACTGGTTGTTTTTCGCTCCAGCAAGCATATTTACGCGCAGATAATTGACGACTTGGCTGGCGCAACATTGGCATCCGCTTCAACACTGTGCCTCGAAGGCGACAATATTCGTCTGACTGTCGAGAATGCCAAGTTGGTAGGAAAGAAGGTTGCCGAAGAAGCGATCAAGAAGAGCATCACTTCCGTGGTCTTTGATCGCAACGGCTTCGTATACCATGGCCGGATTAAAGCCGTTGCCGATGGAGCCCGAGAAGGCGGCTTAAATTTTTAATCGAGGACATCCATGCAACAAAACGAATTTGAACTCATTGAGAAAATTGTCTATCTCAATCGCGTCGCCAAAGTTGTCAAGGGTGGCCGTCGATTCAGCTTCAGCGCATTAGTCGTTGTCGGTGACGGAAAGGGAACGGTTGGATTTGGCCTTGGTAAGGCCAACCAGGTTCCCGATGCCATCAAGAAGGCCACCGACAGGGCTCGCAAGGATATGCAGAAGGTTGAACTTCTCGATGGTACCATCCCTTACGAAGTATTGGGGAATTTTGGCGCAGGTCACGTAATGCTCAAACCTGCTTCGGCAGGTACCGGGATCATTGCCGGCGGCCCCGTCCGTGCCGTCATGGAAGCCGCTGGCGTTCATGACATTCTGACCAAGGCCATTGGCACGAACAATCCTCATAATGTGCTTCGCGCTACATTTGCCGGACTTCGTTCCCTTCGCAGCGCCGAACTCGTCGGACGGATGAGAGGCAAGACTCTCACCATCAAGAGAAAATAGGTGAAGTTATGATTAAGATCAAACTGACTAAGAGCCTTATCACCCAGAGCCCCGTGCAGAAAAGAACTGTTAAGGCTCTTGGTTTTACCAAGCTCAACCAGGTCCGCACTCTTCCCGACAATGACTGTGTTCGAGGGATGATCAATAAAGTCAAGCATCTTGTAGAGGTTATTCAATAATGAACCTGCATGAATTGTATCCATATCCCGAGGAACGCGCCAAAGTGAAAAGACTGGGTCGCGGCACTGCTTCGGGCCAGGGCGGAACTTCAGGCAAAGGTCACAAGGGTCAGAATGCTCGTAGTGGTGGCGGAGTACCTGCATGGTTTGAAGGCGGCCAGATGCGTCTTTACCGCAGACTCCCCAAACGCGGCTTCAAGAATCCCTTTCGTGTCACCTACCAGACTCTCAATCTGTCGACCATTTATTCCGCCTTTGCAGACAAGGCCGAAGTGCTGATCGAAGATTTGTATCTGTCCGGTCTTGTTGATCGCGATCAGCCGATCAAGATTCTTGGCGACGGTGAAGCTGTCAAGGCGCTCAAGATCACTGCTCACAAGTTCAGCAAGCAGGCTGTGGAAAAAATCACTGCAGCGGGTGGCGAAGCCATTTCGATCGAAGGATAGTAATGTGAGTATATCCAAAGGCGCAAACACGGGTATGTCAGAGCTGAAAAGCAAGTTTTTATGGACTTTTCTCCTGTTGGCTGTTTTCCGAGTAGGTGTTCATCTGCCGATACCAGGTGTTGACGGGAATGCTCTAGCAGATTTTTTTGCCAACGCACAAAACACCCTTTTTGGGCTGTTCGATATGTTTTCGGGCGGCGGCTTGATGAATCTGTCCATATTTGCACTTGGGATTATGCCTTACATCTCCGCTTCGATCATCCTGCAGCTTTTGACCGTGGTCAGTCCTGAACTCAAAAGGCTGAGCAAAGAAGAAGGCGCTGCGGGGAAGAAGAAAATTACCCAGTATACGCGATATGGAACGGTGTTGATATCCGTGATTCAGGGTCTTGGAATCTCCATTGGTGTCGAGACGATGACAAGCCCCACTGGGGCTTCCATTGTCTACATGCCGGGCTGGGGATTTCGGTTCATCACCGTTCTGACTCTTACCGCGGGCACAGTGTTCATCATGTGGCTGGGTGAGAAAATAACGGAGAAGGGGATCGGCAACGGTATCAGCCTGATCATTTGCGCGGGTATCATTTCCGGTCTGCCCAGCGGTATCGGGAAGTCTTACCGGCTTTTCACGGCCGGTGACGTTTCCCTTTTTACGGTACTGCTTGTTGTGGTCGTCATGGCAGGAGTTCTGGTCGGCATCACCTTCATGGAGCGAGCCCAGCGCAGGATTCCCATCCATTACGCCAAACGAATGGTCGGACGGAAAATGTATGGAGGGCAGACGAGTCATCTGCCGTTGCGGATAAATACAGCTGGAGTCATCCCGCCCATTTTCGCATCTTCGATCCTGATGTTTCCCGCGACGATAGCCAACTTTTCAAATGTTGAAATATTGAACAAGATGTCTGATTATTTCAGGCCAGATTCAATCATTTACAATATTTGTTTTGTTGCATTCATCGTATTTTTCTGCTTTTTTTATACGGCGATTGTTTTTGATCCCAAGGAAATCTCCGAAAATCTAAAGAAACAAGGGGCTTTTGTCCCTGGCATACGCCCTGGGTTCAAGACGAACGAGTATATCGACAAGGTTTTGACCCGTTTGACTTTATGGGGCGCTTTGTATATCTCGCTCGTCTGTGTTTTGCCCATGGTCCTTATGAAGCAGTTTAATGTTCCCTTTTATTACGGTGGAACATCCCTGCTGATTGTTGTCGGTGTGGCCATGGACACCATGTCCCAGGTGCAGTCGCATCTCATTTCGGGAAGATATGACGGCCTGCTTGCCAAGGCAAAAATCAAGGGCAGGCAAGGTTGAAAAAACATAGGGGCATTTTCCTGAAAAATTCTCAGGAAATTGCCGTCATGAGAGAAGCCAACCGGATAGCGGCCAACATTCTCAATGAAGTTGGCTGCTTGGTTGTCCCTGGAGTTACAACCTGGGAATTGGAAGAAAAAGCTATAGAGCTGTGCGCTGCTTTTGATGTTATTCCAGCATTCAAGGGTTATCTGGGATTCCCATATGCCCTTTGCTGCTCCGTCAATGAAGAGATCGTGCACGGATTTCCGTCCAAGCGAGAACTTCTTGATGGTGATATAGTATCCATTGATTTCGGCGTTAAGTTTCAGGGTTTTTACGGAGATACCGCAAGGACCTTTCCTGTAGGAAGCATCAGTGAGGGCGCGGCCCATTTACTGGAAATCACCTTGGATTCTCTCAGATTGGGAATCGAGCAGGCTGTTCCGGGAAATGACCTTTACGATGTTTCACGGGCTGTACAGGAACGGGTTGAGGCTCAAGGGTTTTCCGTTATAAAGCGATTTGTTGGTCATGGGATCGGCCGGATGCTTCATGAGAAGCCAGAAGTCCCCAATTTCGTGCCCAAGAATAGCTCAAGATTGCCTTTGAAGCCGGGAATGGTGATTGCCATTGAGCCAATGGTTGCAATTGGTACCGACCAGGTCGAAATCCTCTCCGACGGTTGGACCGCAGTAACCAAAGATCGAAGCCTATCTGCTCATTTTGAACATTCGGTGGCCATTACCAAGGACGGACCATTTATTCTCAGCCAAATGTAAATTGGCTTGAGTTTCAATTGAAAATCTTCGGGGGATTCAATGAAAGTTAGACCTTCAGTTCGCAAAATTTGTCCCAAATGCAAAGTTATCAAGCGCAAAGGCGTGCTTAGAGTTATTTGTGACAATACGCGGCATAAACAAAGACAGGGTTAAGGATAGGGGGATATTGTGGCAAGATTAGTTGGTGTAGATTTGCCGAGAAACAAAAGGCTAGATATTGCATTGACATATATTTATGGCATCGGCCGAGCTACAGCTCTTAAAATCCTTGATGCTACAGGTATTGATTGGACTAAAAACAGTGACGATCTCACTAGTGATGATATCAACACGCTTCGTAAAGAATTGGAAACCAGTCATAAGGTCGAAGGCGATTTGCGCCGTGAGATCGTGGCCAATATCAAGCGTCTTATGGATATCGGTTGCTACAGAGGTTTGAGACATAGGCGCGGCTTGCCATGTCGTGGTCAGCGCACGCATACCAATGCGCGCACTCGTAAGGGCCCACGCAGAGCCATTGTTGGTAAGAAGAAAAAGTAACTGGGTGGAGACAGACAAATGGCAAGACCGCAGAGAGTAGTAAAGAAAAAGGAAAAGAGAAATATCCCTACGGGTATTGCTCATGTGAACAGCACCTTCAATAATACGATTATTACCTTCACTGATCCGACGGGTAACGTAATCAGCTGGGCGAGTTCCGGTGCTTCCGGTTTCAAGGGTTCCCGCAAGAACACCCCTTTCGCTGCCCAGAAGGCCGCTGAGACCGCCGCTCGCAAGGCCATGGAGTGCGGAATGCGCTCCGTAGGCATCCTTGTGAAGGGACCTGGCTCTGGACGCGAGTCCGCAATGCGTGCAATCAATGCTGTTGGTTTGCGTGTCGCCTTCATCCGCGACGTGACTCCCATTCCGCATAACGGCTGCCGTCCGCCCAAACGTCGTAGAGTATAGGGGGAATTTACCTTGGCTAGATATACAGGCCCTAAGTGCAGAATATGCCGTAGAGAAGGCGGAAAGCTTTTTCTCAAAGGCGATAGATGTTATACTGATAAGTGTGCTTTCGAACGTCGCGCCTACGCGCCCGGCGATCATGGAAAGGCTCGCAAAAAACCCAGCGATTACGCCTTGCAGCTTCGTGAGAAGCAGAAAGTAAGGAAGATGTACGGTATCCTTGAAGGTCAGTTCCGCAGATATTTCGAGGAAGCCGAACGTCGCAAGGGAGTCACCGGTACGAATTTGCTGATGTTGCTTGAAACGCGTATCGACAACGTGGCCTACAAGCTCGGCTTCGCCAATTCGCGCAGCCAGGCTCGCCAGATGGTTCGTCATGGTCTGTTCACGCTCAATGGACGTCGCATCAATGTGCCGTCGATTCAGATGAAGTCCGGTGACGTTCTCGAGGTGCGGGATCGTACCAAGAAGAACCTTGTCATCACCGAAGCTTTGGAAGTTGTCGCGCGTCGCGGCGTACCTGCATGGCTTGAGATTGATGCTCCTGCCTACAAGGGATCCGTAAAGGCTCTTCCCACCAGGGAAGATATCACGTTCCCCATGACAGAGCAGTTGATTGTCGAACTCTACTCCAAATAAAGGGCGGTAAACATGAGTTCTACGTATAGCGGAGACAAAAAAGTTTACGTCCGAAATTGGGCAGAGCTTGTCAGGCCGGAACAACTTGAAAAAGATCCGAAGTGCAATGACATGTACGGTCGATTCGTGTGCGAGCCTCTGGAAAGGGGCTTTGGAACCACGATCGGAAACGCATTGCGTCGGGTTCTTCTTTCTTCTCTTCAGGGCGCGGCTCCGGTGTCGGTCAATATTCAGGGTATTCAGCATGAATTCACGACCATCCCCGGCGTCAATGAAGACGTCACCGACATTGTTCTGAACTTGAAGCAATTGCGTGTGGCCATGAACACTCCCGAGCCACAGCGGGTTCAGCTCATCGCCAATGCCAAAGGCGAAGTCACGGCGTCTGCAATTGTGGAAAATCAGCATATAAAGATACTCAATCCTGATTTGCATATCGCGACTCTTTCCGAAGATATCGATTTGGTCATGAATCTCGAGTTTCGCATGGGCAAGGGATATGTCCCCGCCGAGATGCACGAGGACCTGGATAGTGAGATCGGCGTTATCACCCTTGATTCGAGCTTTTCTCCCATTCGCAAGGTTGCTTACGCGGTGGAGCAGGCTCGTGTCGGGCAGATGACCAATTATGACAAATTGATCATCGAGGTTTGGACCGACGGTTCCATCACTCCGGACGATGCCTTGGCTTTCAGCGCCAAGATTCTGAAAGAGCAGTTGACTGTTTTCATCAACTTCGATGAAGGCTCGGCTGATATCGAGAAGGCCAAATCCAAGCCCCAGGACAAGATCAACGAAAATCTTTTCAAGAACATCGAAGATCTTGAACTTCCCGTAAGAGCGAGCAACTGCCTCAAAAGCGCCGGCATCCATATCGTTGGCGAACTGGTTCAAAAGACCGAGGCAGATCTGCTGAAAACCAAGAATTTCGGCCGCAAGTCTCTGGAAGACATTCGCCGGGTTCTTGAGAGCATGGGACTGGATTTCGGAATCAGAGTCGATAATTTTGACGAATTGTACCAGGATTGGTTAAAGAGGAACGAAGAAGATGAGGCATAGAAAAGCTGGTCGAAAACTGGGGCGTACGTGGGAGCACCGCAAGGCCCTGATGAAAAATATGGCTCGCTCTTTGGTAGAACATGAGCGGATTCGTACGACTGAAGCCAAAGCCAAGGAACTGAGCATCTTTGCTGACAAGCTCATCACAATGGCACTTCAGGATACCCTGCACGCTCGCAGGCAGGCCTTTACGGTCCTGGGAAGCCATCACAGTGTAAAAAAGCTGTTTGATGAAATTGGTCCCCGCTTCAAGGAAGTTCCTGGCGGTTACACCAGAGTCGTCAAGTTCGGTATTCCTCGTGTTGGCGACAGCGCCCCCATGGCTCTTATCGAATTCACCCGCTTGAGCGACAAGTTTGCCGAATCAGCTGGCTCCGAGGCCGCAGCCCCGGAAGCTACTGAAGAAGCTTAGACACATAAAAAAAATAAGGCAGCCAAGCTGCCTTATTTTTTGCCATGATGCATTGTTTTTATCTATACTAGGAATGGGCATATATGGATATTCGCAAAATTGAAGCATTTTCCAAGGTTTATGAGCACTGCAGTTTCTCCAAGGCCGGGAAGTCGTTGTATCTTTCTCAGCCGACAATCAGTGCTCATGTTGCTTCGCTGGAGCAGGAACTTGAAGTGCAGCTTTTTGATCGAATCGGTCGCAGTGTCGTTCCTACAAAAGCCGGGGAAGTGCTTTACGAGCATGCCAAGAAGATTTTTGAAGCATCTGAATTGGCGATTTCTGAGCTCAGAAAGCTCCAGGATCGTATTACCGGCAAACTCGATCTGGGCGGAAGCACCATTCCTGCAAATTACATCATGCCCGAAATTCTTGCAAAATTTTGGAAGAAATATCCTGAAGTAATAATGGATCTGCGCATAGGCGACTCCGAAGATATCGTAAACCAAGTTCGTGACAACGCACTGATGCTTGGGGTGGTTGGCGCTGTCTTTGAATCTCCCGATCTTCACTATGAAAAAATCGCAAGCGATTCGCTTGTTTTGGCCATGACGCCCTCGCTGTTTCAAAAGCACCGTCATCTGGCGGAGGATGATCTTTTGCGTGCCTTGCCGTGGGTGATGCGCGAAGAAGGCTCCGGGACGCGCGTGGCCATGGCCGAGAGTATTGCCAAGTTTGACATCGACATTCATTCCTTGCGAACGGTCATCATGGTTCGCAACGCCGGCGCCATGTCTCGCTGTCTTTCAGCCGGCATGGGCGCATCCATCACCTCCGCCATCACCATCCATGACGAACTCGAGACGGGAGCCCTGGTGGCCATAGAGCTTCCCGGATTACAGATGGAGCGGTCCTTTCATGTCGTCTTCAACAGGAAGCGCTCCCTGTTTCCTGCTGCCGTCAAATTGATAGAATTTTTAAAGAACAACGCCCAAAACATAGCTGTGAGGTCCAAACCGTGAAAAATACGCCACTGGTTCAAACGGTAAGCGCAGCAGGTTGAGCTGCCAAATTGGCTCCAGGGGACTTGGAGCAGGCATTGCTTGGACTGAATTTCGAGAGTGATGAGCGGATTCTTGCCGGAATGGGAAACAGCGAGGACGCAGCAATTGTGCGTTTTCCCGACGGCAAGGCGCTGGTTCAGACTCTGGATTTTTTTACGCCTATAGTGAACGATCCATTCAGATTCGGCCAGATCGCGGCGGCCAATTCGCTTTCCGACGTCTATGCCATGGGCGGTGTTCCGTATGTGGCCATGAATATCGTGTGTTTTCCCATCGCAACCATGGATGTTTCGATACTGCGGGAAATCCTGCGCGGAGGACTGCTCAAGGTCCAGGAGGCCGGGGCCATGCTGGTTGGTGGACACAGCGTCCAGGACAAAGAGATCAAATACGGATTGTCCGTCTCGGGTTTTGTCGATCCCGACAGATATGCCACTAACGCGGGCCTTCGCCCTGGCGATGTCCTCATTTTGACCAAGCCGATCGGCACAGGCGTTTTAGCCACGGCCATCAAGGGGAATTGGGAGGGCTGCGAAGGATTTGAGGAAGATGTGTACCGCTGGGCTTCGCGCCTCAACCGTGTTCCGGGTGAAGCAGTCGCCAGATTCAAACTCAAGGCAGCAACGGATATCACCGGTTTCGGCCTTGGGGGGCATGCTCTTGAAATGGCTACAGCCTCGGATTGCTCCATATCCATAGACGTTTCTTCCGTGCCCATCATGGATCACGCCCTTGATTTGGCCCGGGTTGGTCTTTTGCCTCTTGGCAGTCACGCCAACAAGCATTTTTGCCAGAAGACGGTTGAAGCCTCGTCCGCGCTTGATCCCGTACTGCTTGACCTTGTGTACGATGCGCAGACTTCAGGTGGAATGCTTCTTGGCGTGCCGCCTGAGATGCTCTGTGACGTGCGAGCGTGGCTGCGTGATGGCGGCGAAATGGCGGCCGAGATCGGGGTCGTGGAGCCGCCGCGTGCCGACGGGAAACGGCTTCTGCTGTGTTGATAGTCGATATCCATCAAGCTGGAGCAATTGCGGCTACCGCCCAGGCCAAACCTGGGCAGTCTTTTTTGCACCTGCTTTTTGAGACCGGCATCAGCCGGGGCCGTGAGCTTTGCGCAGGCACGGGGCTTTGCGGCAAGTGCAAAATCCGCTTTCTGGGCGCTCCCCCCGCGCCGTGCACGGATGACCAGGCGAGGCTTGACGCCGAAGAATTGGCGGACGGTTGGAGACTGGCCTGCAAGCATGTGGTGCTGGAGTCGTGCGACATCGAGGTGCCCGATTTTGCGCCAGTGACGCTTGCCGGCTCGCGAGGCGAGTCCCTGGCCGTTGATATCGGTACGACTCGCATAAAATGGTCGCTGATTTCCAAGGCCGGGCACAGCCCTGAGTTTGCCACGATCAATCCGCAGATGGGCGTCGGCAGCGAAGTCATGTCCCGACTCAGATACGCGCTTTCTTCGGATTCGGCCCGCGCCCATCTGCGTCAGTCGGTCATCCGGGTTCTCGGGGATTTGGTGCGCAGAAGCGGAGCCGTTTCCCTGGCCGTTTGTGGCAACAGCACCATGATCGCGACTCTTCTGGATGTTCCGTTGGTCGGCTTGGCCTACGCTCCCTACAGTCTGCCCTGGCAGGGCGGCGAGAAGGTCAGCATCGATGGTGATTTGCCTGCAGTCTATATTCCGCCATTGCTCGGTCCTTTTATCGGGGCCGACATCAGCGCGGGCCTGGCCCATATTTCAACTCTTGAGCCGGAATACCCATTTCTCCTTGCCGACCTTGGCACGAACGGGGAATTCGTTCTGGCGCTTGATGCAGAGCATTTTTTCGCATGCAGTGTACCCATGGGGCCAGCCATCGAAGGGGTGGGCCTGTGCTGCGGAGCCACGGCCGGTGAGCGGGTGCTGAGCCGCGTCGCCCTTGGCCCCACGGGCCTGCAATGGGTCGGCACGCCCTTGAGCGGGATCTCCGGAACTGGCTACGCCTCCATATTGGCTTTGCTGCGACGTCTTAGCGTGATCGATGAGGCCGGTCATTTTCAAGCAGCGACGATGCCTTTGGCCCGCAAGATATCAGATCGCATTGGTACTCACCGGCTTGGTCGCATCCTTGACCTTGAGCCGGGAGTATTCGTGGCGGAGCGCGATATCGAAGAATTTCTCAAAGCCAAGGCGGGAGTCAACGTGGCCCTGCGCAGCCTGGTCCGGCGCGCGGGATTGCTGGAAGGAGACGTGGCGAGAATTTATCTGGCCGGGGCGCTGGGAGAACACGCAGACCCCTCCGACTTGATCACGCTGGGGTTCTTGCCGGAGGCGTGGCGCGAAAAAGTCGAGGTGGCTGGAAACACGGCCCTGGCTGGAACTCTTCTGGCGTTGGAAAGTGAGGATGTCCGGAACTGGCTAGCCTGTTTGCCGGATAGAGTGGTCGTGGAAGGTCTGGTGGAAAGGGAGGATTTTGGTTCCGCCTTCATGCAGGCCATGCGTTTTGCCTGGGTTTGAAAGGCAACGCGGCAAAAGGCTCAGTCAGATAAGCCCCCGGTGATCGGGGGCTTTCGTCTTTACAATCGGGCCTGAATTGCTTCGTGAATGCGCCTCGATGCAAGCTCGTCGCCAATATACCCCACCCGGACCGAGACTTCGGTGGTGGTGGAGCTTTGGGCGGTAAGCGATATCCAGACATCCCGGTCCCCGTCCACGACCTTGACCGAAGCCTTGCTGAGCTGCTTTTGCCTGTCCTGAATGGGCAGCCCAAGAGCTTCGCAACCGGCCAGCGTGGCCTGATACGTGGTGTCCAGATTGGCGTTGTAAGTCCGCTGCAACATCCCCGCGACATACGTATAGGTTCCGACGGCTGCCGCCCCTCCGACTACCAATGCCGCACATCCAGTGCTTAACAGTACGAGAATAATCAATAAATTTCTGAGGGCTTTCATATGTTCCTCCGTGATTTTCACTGCTGTGTACGTGTTTTTAGGGATAAAGAAAAGCGCGCTCACTCCAGGGACAGGATATCCTGCACCGCCAGCTCGATCTGTTGCAAACCGTTGAATTTCGACAGGCGCGGCGTGTAGGCGATTTTAATCTGTCTGCCCGTGAAAGAGGCGTCCTGCCAGCGTTCACCCTGTCTCCAGGCCACGGCGCGCATGTTTGTTCCGTCGCTGGAGTCGGACAGATGCAGCTCCAGATGTTTTTTCTGGCTGAAAAAACGATGTTTGAGAATGTTCAGGGGCGGAGAAAGGAAAATGGGTCTGGGGTTGCCTTGGCCGAAGGGCTGGAGCAGTTCAAGTTCCTTGAGCAATGTGGCCGTGATCAAGGCGAATGGCAGCTCCGCGTCCAGCTCCAGGACCGGCGGGGCCGGGTTTGAGCCCAGTTGCTCTTCCACGGCCCAGGCAAAAAGATTTTTCAGATTCGCCAGTTGGAAGGGCTCCAGCTTGAGTCCTGCTGCCTGGCGGTGTCCGCCGAATTTGTAGAGGCACTGCTTGCAGGACAAGAGCGCCTGGTACAGATCGAAAGCGGGAGTGGAACGGCCTGAGCCTTTGAAGATTCCGTTTTCCTTGGTCAGGATCAGACACGGGCGATGAAAGCGCTCCACGATGCGCGAGGCCACGATGCCGATGATGCCCGAGTGCCAGTGTTCGGAATGCAGCACCAAGCCAGGCAGGTGAAGCTGCGACTCGGCCTGGGCTATGGCTTCTTCAAGGATGCGCTGCTCTTCGAGTTTGCGCTTGGCGTTGAGCTTGTCGAGTTTTGTGGCGAGTTGCCTTGCTTCTTCCGGATCTTTCGCCAGCAGCATGCGGACGGCAAGATCCGGGTCGCCGATACGGCCTGCGGCATTGATGCGGGGCGCAAGCGCAAAGCCGATGGAGCCCGTGCCCACATTGTCGTCCGGCGCAAGACCGCTGATTTCCTTCAAGGCCTGAATGCCGGGCCGCCTCCCTTCCTTGATCAGCAGAAGGCCGTTCTTGACCAGGATTCTGTTCTGTTCATCGAGTGGGACCACGTCGGCGACGGTGCCCAGGGCGACCAGATCAAGAAAATCGCGGATGTCTGCCGCAGCCCCGGGGAGGAGGCGGTTGACCGCGCCCATGAGCAGAAAGGCCACTCCGACTCCGGCAAGGTTCGGGGTGGGCCATCCTTCGAGCTTGGGGTTGATGATGACTTCGGCCTCGGGCAGTTCCTGGCCGGGCAGATGATGGTCGGTGACGATGACCTGCATTCCAAGCGCCCTGGCTTCGCGAATCTCCTCGTTGTTGGCGATGCCGCAATCGACGGTCAGCAGAAGCCCGATCCCTTGGGCGGCCAACTCGCGGATGCCGTCCACATGCAGCCCGTAACCGAAGTCCAGTCTGTCGGGGATGTAATGGCTGATTTCGACGCCCCGTCGGGCCATGAAGTCCTTGACCAGTGTTGTGGCCGTGATTCCGTCCACATCGTAGTCGCCCCAGACCGCGATCCTGCGGTTTTCCTCGACGGCTTTGCAGATGAGCGCCGCACCGGCTTCGATGCCGGGCCATTTGTCCAGCGGATGCAGATAGCGAAGCCCGGGGCTCAGGAATTTGTCCATGTCGGATTCGTTGGCCAGACCGCGCAGGGACATCAGGTGGACCAGCAGGGGGCTTACTTCAAGGCGTTCGGCGATGCCACGCTGCTGGGCGGGGTTTTGCGCGGCTTCGGGAGCCGGAGCTTTGAGTTTCCAGGTGGCCTGGGTATCTGACATAAGTATCATGCTTCCGGAAAATTGGGGTGACGTGCTTTGACATCCACGGGTTACAAAGTATAATTGTTTTTTCCTCAACTGCAAGAGCTTTGATTTCTTGAGTTTTTAAATCTGATCAAAATAACCGTAATTGTTGCGTAACTTATATTGGAAGGACCTATGGAAAAAACGTTTCGCCCCATCACCCTTGACGGGCAGAAAGAATATAACCGGCGTCTGGCGCAGTGCGGCCAGAAGCCTTCGGATTACAGCTTCATCAACCTCTGGGGCTGGGGGCGGGAGTACGGCCTGGAGTGGTCTTTTAGGGATGACTACGTACTCATTAGGCAGACTTTTCCGCAAACCATGTACTGGGCTCCCGTTGGGGATTGGGAAAAGGCCGACTGGGCCGCCCTGCGGGACGATTTGCCGCAGGACACCTGTTTCATCCGCATCCCCGAGGAATTGAAGCTCATCTGGGAGCAGCGGTTGCCTGGGATTGAGGTAGAGGAATGCCGGGAACACTGGGATTATTTGTATGATGTTGGTGAGTTGACCGAACTCAAGGGCCGAAAATTCCACAACAAGAGGAATTTGCTCAACCAGTTCATGCGCGACCATGATGCAAAATTCGTATCCCTGGATGAAAAAACCGTGGAATTCGCCCTGGCCCTGCAGACGGATTGGTTCTTGTGGCGCAACAGCGAAAACGATCAGACCCTGGACGCGGAAAATCGGGCCATCGTCAAGGTCATGCATGACTGGTCAAGGCTGGAAGGGCTGATTGGCGGTGGGCTTGTGATCGATGAAAAGATGATCGCCTACACCATCGCGGAGGCCCTGGACGATACGACCGTGGTCATCCATTTTGAGAAGGGATGCCCCAATTTCAAAGGGGTGTACCAGGCCATCAACCAGATTTTTCTGGAGCGGTGCTGCCAGGGTTTTCAGATCGTGAATCGTGAGCAGGACCTTGGCGACGAAGGGCTGCGCAAGGCCAAGCTCAGCTACAACCCCGTGGCGTTTCTGAAGAAATACAGGATCTGCATGCGCGGCGGCCTGCTCTAGTCCTCTTTTTCCCAGTATCCGCAATCCTTGACCGGGCAGGCCAGGTGCACTCCCCTGGCCTTGGTCTCCTTGCGCACCAGAATCTTGGATTCGCACAGGGGGCAGGGCTTGGCCACGGGAAAGTCCCAGACCGCGTAATCGCATTTGGGATATTTGCTGCAGGAATAGAAGGGCTTTCCGCGGCGGCTGGTTTTTTCGACCAGTTCGCCGTCGCATCCGTCCTTGGGGCAGGCCACGTGGGTGCTTACGGATTTGGTATGGCGGCAGGCCGGATAGTTGGAACAGGCCACAAATCTACCGCCGGTCTTGGTCTTCTTGACCACCAGTCGGCCGTCTTCGCATTTGGGGCAGGGTCCGAGCTCTTCGGGAGCTTCTTCCTTGACCAGCTCGATTTCTCCGGCGCTGTTGCGGGTGTAGTTGCTGGTGAAGGAACAGGCGGGATAATTGGCGCAGCCCAGGAAGGTTCCGTTCTTGCCGAATTTGACCACCAGTCGGCCGTCCTCGCATTGCGGGCAAGTCAGCCCGGTATCCATGCCGGCCTTGACCTGGGTCATGTTCTCGCGGGCCTTGTCCAGGGTCGGGTTGAAGTCCAGCGTGAAATCCCGGAGCAGGGCGACCCAGTCGGATTCGCCCTCGGCGACATGGTCGAGGCTTTCTTCCATGCGCGCCGTGAAGCCGGCGTCCATGAGGTGGGCGAAATGTTCCACCAGAAGGTCGCAGACAATGACGCCAAGATCCGTGGGCTGGAAATGTTTTTCCTCGATGTGGACGTAGTCGCGCTCGGTCAGGGTCGAGATGATCGCCGCATAGGTCGAGGGACGGCCGATGCCCAGTTCTTCGAGCTTATGCACCAGGGACGCTTCGGAGAAACGTGCCGGGGGCTGGGTAAATTTTTGTTCCTTGTGCAGTTTCTCAAGGCTCAGTTCCTGTCCGGCCACAAGTTTCGGCAGCAGGGCGCTCTGGCTGTCCGAGGACTGGGGCCAGATCCTCAGAAAACCGGGGAAGACGAGCCGCTCGCCCTTGGCGCGCCACAGGGCCGGGCCGCTCTCAATGGTGGCCACCGTGTCCCAGAAGCGTGCGGAAGCCATCTGCGAGGCCATGAAGCGCTCCCAGATGAGCTTGTAGAGCTTGTACTGTTCGGGCGGCAGGTTGTTCTTGATGGAGTCGGGAGTCAGGCTCGGATCGACGGGGCGTATGGCTTCGTGCGCGTCCTGTGCGCTGCCCTTGCTTTTGTAGACCCGGGCCTCGGCGGGATAGAATTCCGGCCCCATGGTGCTGATGATCCACTCGCGGGCGCCGTCCCGGGCCTCGTCGGAAATGCGCACCGAGTCGGTACGCATGTAGGTGATGAGCGCCGTGGTTCCGCGTTCGCCAAGCTCCACGCCCTCATAGAGGCGCTGGGCCACGGACATGGTCCGTTTGGCGTTGAAGCCGAGCTTGTTGCTGGCGTCCTGCTGCAGGGTGGAGGTGATGAACGGCGGGCGCGGGTGGCGCTGGCGTTCCTTCTCGACGATGTTCTGGACCACATAGGGCAGTCCGCTGACGCGGCTCTCCAGTGCCAGGGCCGTCTTTTCGTCGCCGATGACGGGCTTTTCCCCGTCCACTTTCCACAGGTCGGCATCGAAGGGCGGGGGCGTTTCGCCCTGGACCGTGATCTTGAAGAGCCAGTATTCTTCGGAGATGAAGGCCTGGCGTTCACGTTCGCGGTCCACGATGAGACGCAGGGCCACGGACTGGACACGCCCGGCGGACAGGCCGCGTTTGACTTTTTTCCAGAGCAGCGGAGAAATCTTGTAACCGACCAGACGGTCCAGGATGCGCCTGGCCTGCTGGGAGTCAAAAAGAGGCTTGCGCAGTTCCGTGGGGTTGGCCAGGGCCTCTTTGACGGCCTTGGCCGTGATCTCGTTGAACTGGATGCGCTTCACGTTGGGATTGGCCGTCCGGATGATCTCGGCCACGTGCCAGGCGATGGCCTCCCCCTCGCGGTCGGGGTCCGGGGCCAGATAGACCGTGTCCGCAGCCTTGGCGGCGGATTTGAGCTTGCTGACGACCTTGGCCTTGCCAGGGATTATCTGATAGTCCGGGGCGAAGTCGTTGTCTTCGTCAACGCCCAGGGTTTTGGTCGGCAGGTCACGCACGTGTCCCACGGATGCTTCCACTTCATACCCGCCGCCCAAAAACTTTTTGATGGTTTTGATTTTGGCGGGTGATTCTACGATGATTAAGTCCTTGCCCATAATGTTTGGGGGCTATATCCAGATTCCGAAGCGCAGGGCAAGGGATAATTCCCGCAAATCCCGAACGCTTCCCCGAGGCTGAATTTCAACCCGTCGGTATCCTTTTACAAAGATCATATGGAACCCATGTCCCCTACCTATCGAGCAGGATTCATCGCCCTAGTCGGGCCTCCCAATGCAGGAAAATCCACTTTTTTGAACAAGGTCCTTGGCGAGAAGATCGCTATCGTCTCTCCCAAGCCCCAGACCACTCGCACCAGCATCACCGGGATTCACACCACCGCCGAAGAGCAGATCATTTTTCTGGACACCCCCGGCGTTCACACCGCGCGCGGCAAGTTGAACCGCTTTCTGGTCGATGCCGCCTGGGGCGCCCTGCAGGAGGCCAACGGAGTCATCCTGTTCCTCGACGGCTCCCGCTACGCGGGCAACGAAAAAGCTCTGGAGCGCGACCTGCGCCCCCTGGCCGCCCGGATCGGTTCTCTTGGCGTGCCCATGGCCGTGGCCTTGAACAAGGTCGACCAGATCAAGCCCAAGGAGCGCCTGCTCGGACTTTTGGCCAACTGCGCCGAGCGTTGGCCCGGAGTGGAGCTGGTGCCCATCTCGGCCCGCACTGGGGTTGGCGTTGACGGTCTGCTGGCCGTGATCCGCAATTTCCTGCCGCTCAGTCCGGCCCTCTTTCCCGAAGATCAGCTGAGCACGGCGTCGGTCCGGTTCATGGCCTCGGAGATCATCCGCGAAAAGCTTTTCCTGGCTCTGGACCAGGAGTTGCCCTACAACGTGGCCGTCGAAATCGAAACCTGGGAAGAATTGCCGGAACAGAACATGACCATGATCGGGGCCATGATCTATACGTCAAAAAACAGTCACAAGGGCATGATCGTGGGCAAGCAGGGGCAGAATTTGAAAATTGTCGGCCAGCAGGCCCGGCAGGAACTCAAGACCTTGCTCGGAACGAAAGTGCATCTGGAACTCTGGGTCAAGGTGCGCGAAGGCTGGACCGAAGACGGTCAGTTCATGACTTCCCTGGGCCTTGGGTCCTAGGGCAGGAGGAGAGCGTCCATGGATCAGCCAAGCATCACCGACCGGTGGCAAAAAGTTCTGGAGCAGATGGCCGCGGCCGCCCGCAGGGCCGGAAGGGACCCGGCTGACGCGCGTCTGCTGGCCGTTTCCAAGCTGCATTCCGCCCACGATATCCGGACTCTTTTCGAGGCCGGACAGCCCATGTTCGGCGAAAATTACGTGCAGGAGGCCCTGGGCAAGATGGCCATCCTGCCGCGTGAAATATCCTGGCATTTCATCGGGCATCTGCAGACCAACAAGGTCAAGAGCGTGGTCGGGCGCTTTGGCCTCATTCACGGGGTGGATTCCCTGAAACTGGCCCGCTCGTTGCAAGGTCAGGCCGAAGCGATGGACGTGGTCCAGGACGTGCTGGTGCAGGTCAACCTGGCCGAGGAAAAGCAGAAAAGCGGCATTCTGGAGTCGGAGTTGCCGCCTTTGGCGGAATTTCTGGCCCACGCCACGAATCTGCGCTGGCGGGGACTCATGCTCATGCCTCCTTTTTTTGACGATCCCGATCGGGCGCGTCCCTATTTCGCCCGTTTGAGGGAACTTGCCGAAACCTTGCGCACAGGCTTCGGCCTTGCCCTGCCCGAATTGTCCATGGGCATGACCGGGGATTTCGAGGCGGCTATCGAGGAAGGAGCGACCTTGGTGCGCATTGGCACCAGAATATTTGGAGAACGCGGCTCAATCTAACGGCCCTGGGGACGGATGTTTTATGGATCTGGCCACAATCATCGGAATCTTGGTCGCCTTCGGGCTGGTCATCGCCGCCCTGGGCGGTGACGGCTTTCTTTTTCTGGATTTTTCCTCTCTGCTCATCGTGATCGGTGGCACCATCGGCGCGGTGCTGGTGACCCATCCCCTGGAGAGTGTTCTTGGCGTAGCCCGCATCATCAGGAAGACGTTCATGTCCAAGGCGGACGACCCTGCGGCGCTCATCGCCCAGTTTGTCGATTACGCCACCCGGGTCCGGCGCGAGGGAATCCTGTCCCTGGAAGCGCATCTGAAGAACATACCCGATGATTTTCTGCGCAAGGGCCTGCAATTGACCGTGGACGGCCTTGATCCGCAGCTCATCCAGGAAATCATGGAGACCGAAATCTCGTGTCTTGAGGAGCGCCACCTGAAAGGCGCCGAGATATTGCTGACCTTTGGAACCCTGGCCCCCGGCATGGGCATGATCGGCACCATCATCGGCCTTGTGCTCATGCTCAAGCGCATGAACGATCCGAGCACCATCGGCCCGGCCATGGCCGTGGCCCTTTTGACCACCTTTTATGGCGCCATCCTCGCCAACCTCGTCTTCAACCCCATGGCCGGCAAGCTGCGGGCCCGCAGTCGCGAGGAAGTCCTGATCCGGACCATGATCCTGGAAGGGATCATGTCAATTTCGCGTGGCGAGAACCCGCGCATTCTCGAAGAGAAGCTGAACAGCTACCTGCCTCCCAAGGAGCGCAAGGTCAGGCCCTGAGGCTGGACAGGGGAAAAGCATGATCAGTAAGAGGGCGAAAACCGAGCAGTCGAAACCTGGGGTTCCGTCCTGGATGATCACCTTTTCGGATCTGGTCACCCTGCTGATGACGTTTTTCATTGTGCTCGTGTCCATGGCCTCCCTCACGGACATCTATAAACGCAAAGTCGCCATCGGCTCCGTTTCGGGTACCTTCGGCACCGGCGCGCCGAGCATGAGCGATCTGACCACGGTGGACACCAGAACCCAGGTCGACCCCGGGCCCATCAACGTTTTCAAGGATCTCTCGCCGGTCAAGGATCACCTTTGGGAAGATCCGGACAAGGATCTGCGTTTTGAATCCAACCGCTTCATGCAGCGGCTTTCCATAGGGGCCGATGCCCTTTTTGCACCCGGTTCTTCGGAACTCACGGAGAAAGGTCGGTCGCTTCTGGACCGTCTGCGTCCCGTGGTCATGGAAAGCGCTCATCCGCTTGGATTGTCGGGGCACGCCTCGGACGGCATGGACGAATTTGGCCCTGACTATCTGGCCAAGCCGTGGGTCAAGGTTGATTTCTCCTGGGAGCTCTCCCTGGCGCGGGTCATGGCCGTGTACAAGTATTTCATTGAGACGGGCGTCGAGCCCGAGAAGCTGCGCCTGGAAGCTTTTGGACGTTTTCGGCCACGCGTGACCACCGAAGACCCAGGCGAGAGACTGACCAATCGGCGGGTTGAAATCATCCTCGACCGGCGTGTCGGCAGCTGGAGCCATGAGATGGCGGCCCAGGCCGTGCGCGAAGACTCTGCCCAAAAGCCCACGGACAGTTACCGGGTCAAGGATTTTCTGTTCCGCTTCGACCTGCCGGGAGAACCCTGATGGCTCGCAGGAAAAAACGCGCCGAATTTGAGTCTCAGGGATCGTCATGGCTGGTCACCTTTGCGGATCTCATGACCCTGCTGCTGAGTTTCTTTGTGCTGCTTCTGTCCATGTCGTCCATGGACAAATCCATCCTGCGCGACGTGGTCTCCCACTTCGTTGGCGACATGGGGCTGGCTCCGAAAAAAGGGGCGGGCAGGCTGACAACCCACTTCGAGTTCATGAATGTGATCATCGAGAATCCGGCCGAGGCCCTGCACGATCCGCAGCGCATCAAGGATTTGCTTTTTCCGGACGAGGTCTTGCCCGAGGGCATGGCCAGGAGCACCCTTGACGAGAATCTGCGAATCCTGGTGAGGCCCGAGGGAATCGCTCTCGTCCTCTCCGACGGGCTTCTTTTTGACATCGGAGAAAGCGCCTTGACCCAGGACAGCCGCAAGCTTCTGTCGGAGTTCTCCCGTTTTCTGGCCACCGTGACCATGCCGGTCAACGTGGCTGGATACACGGATAACGTCCCGGCGGGTCAAAAAGACAACTACATGCTGTCCTCGGAACGGGCCATGTCCGTGCTGAGTTTCTTTTTGCAGCAGGGTTTTGATCCCGGACGTTTTTCCGTTTCCGCCTATGGCGAGGCATTTCCCCTGGGCGACAATACCACGCCGGAAGGCCGGGCCAAGAACAGAAGAGTGGAGATTTTACTCAAAACCACGGGAAGAACGTATCTTTAGGCCCGTTTTTCGCAAGGATCAAAAAGGAGGAATATATGGCCGAAAAAAAAGCGGCTGCACCGGAAAAGGCTGAAAAGAAAAAGGGCGGCAAGCTCAAGCTCATTATCATCGCGCTCGTTGTCCTTGGCGTTCTGGGTGGGGGAGGTTTCGCGGCGTGGAAGTTCTATCTGCAGCCGAAGGCGGCTGGGGAAACCGCCGAGAACGCAACCGTCGAAGGCGCCGACGGACACAAGGCCGAGGTCGAACCGGGCGGACAATTGGTGACTCTTGACTCTTTCGTGGTCAACCTGTCCGATCCCATGGGGCGTAGATACCTGAAAACCACGCTGGATGTTGAAGTGGCCAACGCGGCGGCGGCGGCGGAGTTGACCGCAGCCATGCCCAGGGTCAAGGATACCCTGCTGCTCCTGCTTTCCAGCAAGTCCTTTGCCGATATCAGCAGCATGGACAAGAAGATCGAGCTGAAAAACGACATCGTCAGTCGACTGAACCAGATTATCGGCAAGAACAAGGTGCGCAATGTCTATTTTACGGAATTCGTGGTCCAGTAAGCGACTGGTGGGCAGCATATGAGCAAGATCCTCAATCAGGACGAGGTCGATGCCCTGCTCCGGGGAATCTCGGGCGGGGAGATCGAGACCGAAGAAGAGGTAGCCGTTGACACGAAGGGCTTCGTGGCCTTTGATCTGGCCAATCAGGACCGGATCATTCGCGGCCGCATGCCCGTGCTTGAGATCATTAACGACCGCTTCTCACGACTCTGCACCAGCGCCTTGGCCAACACCATGCGCAAGCGGGTGGATGTGAACCCGATCTCCATCGACATGTCCAAGTTCGGGGATTTCATGCGCTCCCTGCCCGTGCCGACGAGCATCAACATCTTCAAGATCGATCCCCTGCGCGGCAATGCGCTTTTGGTGGTCGATACCCGGCTGGTGTTTTCCCTGGTGGAGAATTTTTTTGGCGGCGCAGGCAGTCAGCCCAAGATCGAGGGCCGCGATTTCACGCCCATCGAGCAGTCCATCATCGTAAAAGTGGTCAAGATCATCCTGGCCAATCTTGAAGACGCCTGGCGGCCGGTGCACGAGGTCAGCATCGAATTGCTGCGCTCTGAAATCAACCCGCAGTTCGCCACCATCGTCCCTCCAAGCGACGTGGTAGTGGTCATCTCTTTCGAGGTGGAACTGGAGAATGCCCTGGGGTCCATGGTTCTGGCGCTGCCGTATGCCACCATTGAACCCATCAGGTCGAAGCTGTACGCCGCCTTCCAGACCGAGCGCCTGGAAATCGACCATGCCTGGATTTCCCGTTTCCGGGATCGGCTCATGGAAACGCCCGTTGATCTGAACGTCACGTTCGGCACGACGCAGATCACCGGCCGTCAGCTTCTCGACATGAAAGTCGGCGACATACTCATGCTGGACCAGGACGAGGACGACATGCTTTCGGGCCGGATCCACGGGATACTCAAATTTTTCGGACTTCCGGGTTTTGTCAAAGGAAACAAGGCGTTCAAGATCGTCAAAGAACAGGAACTCAATTACTAGGGGAACGGTATGGTCGAAGATCAGGACAAGCTGGCGGCGGAATGGGCCGCGGCCCTGGAACAGCAGGGTGAGGCGGAGGCTGAAGGCGGCGGGGCCGAGAAAGACCTGGCCGATGCCTGGAGTTCGGCGTTGCAGGAACAGGACTCCGGCGGCTCCGATCAGGCCCTGGCCGACGAATGGGCCAAGGCTCTGGCCGACGAGGAGGAGACCAAGATTCAGCATGAGAAGAAGCAGAGACAGCTCGCCGCCCAGAGCAAGGATTTCGATTACAAAGATTTGACGGCGGAAGCCAAGGCACCAAGGCCCGAAGGGCTGCGCAAGGACCTTGACTTCATCCTCGACATTCCGCTTGAAGTCTCGGCCCAGCTCGGGAGCACCAAGCTGCTCATCAATGAACTGCTACAGCTCGGGCAGGGCTCGGTCATAGAATTGAACAAGCTGGCCGGCGAACCTCTTGAGATCCTGGTCAACGGCAAGCTCGTGGCGCGCGGAGAGGCCGTGGTCATCAACGAAAAGTTCGGGGTGCGTCTGACCGACATCATCAGCCCCATCGAGAGGGTCAAGCAACTTGGATAACGCGACTTTGACAGGCGCCGGTGCGGGACTCGGACTTGCATCGGTCAAAATGGCGGCGGCGTTGCTGCTTATTTTGGGGCTTATTTTCCTCGGGCTCGCGCTTCTGAAACGCTTTGGGCTGGCGGCACGACTGCAAGGGCGCGGTTCCGGTGCTCTCAGGGTGGAGGAGAGAGTTGCCCTTGGTCCGCGCAAGCAGCTGGTGGTGGTCCGCTTCTTGAATAAGCTTCTGGTGTTGGGCGTCACCGACAACGGAATCAACTTGATAGCGGAGCACCAGGCAGACAATGAACCGATCCCGGATTTTCAGACCACACTGGACCAGGAAACTGGGGAGGATACTCCTTCCTAGCCTGATTTTCTGTTTTTTTCCTATTTTACTCCTGGCCGCCGATGGGCCCAATCTTCCTTCTCTTTCCTTGCAGCTTTCCAGCGGTCAGGCCGAGCCCCAGAAAGTGGCCGTGGCGCTGGAGATCATGGCCCTGCTCACGATGCTGTCCATGGCTCCGGCCTTCATGCTGACGGTCACGTCCTTCACCCGCATCATCATTGTCTTCCATTTTCTGCGTCAGGCCATGGGAACCCAGCAGATGCCACCCAATCAGGTGCTGGCCTCCCTGGCCATCTTCATGACCGTGGTCATCATGATGCCTACGGGACGCACCATCAACGATACGGCCCTGCAACCCTACCTGAAAGAAGAGATCGGCTACGGGGAAGCCTTGCAGCGGGCTGAGACACCGCTGCGTACTTTTCTTTTCAAGCATACTCGGGAAAAGGATCTTTCGGTATTTTTCTCGATGACGGGTCTTGAGAGGCCGCAGAACAAAGATGAAGTGCCGACCATGGTCCTTGTTCCTGCCTACGTGATCAGCGAGCTCAAGACAGGATTTCAGATTGGATTTTTGATTTACATACCATTTCTCATTTTAGACATGGTTGTGGCCAGTATCCTTCTTTCCATGGGTATGATGATGCTTCCGCCGGTCATGGTTTCCTTGCCGTTCAAGATTCTTCTTTTTGTCATGGTGGATGGCTGGAATCTGATAATAGGCTCTCTTGTAAACAGTTTTATCTAGCCCCTGATCAGGAGTGGAGCATGACCCCCGAATTTGTCATCGGTTTCGCACGGCAATCCATTGAATTGACCCTGGTCATCGCCTTGCCCATGCTTGGCGTGGGACTGGGAGTGGGTGTTTTCGTGAGCATACTTCAGGCCGCGACACAGATTCAGGAAATGACCCTGACGTTCGTGCCCAAGATCATCGCCGTTTTTTTGGCGCTGCTCATATCCTTCCCCTGGATCATGGACAAGATGATCACGTACACCCAGGAGATTTTCCTGAATTTTCCGCAATACATCAAATAGCTCGCCCCATTACAGCCTCTGCCGCAACATTTCCGTCATGATCATGGCGCCGGCCTGGGCCACGTTCAGCGAATCGAATCCGCCCTGCATGGGAATGGACAGCTTTTCCGTGCAGCGCTTGCCCACATTGGGGCGCATGCCCTTGTCCTCGTTGCCAAGCACCAGCACCGCAGGGAAATGCAGGCGGGCCTGAAAGAGGTCCCGGCTTTCGGGCCCGGTGCCCGATCCATAGATCGCAAGTCCGGCCTCGGCGCACGCATCGAGTGCCCGGGCCAGATTGACCACCTGGCACAGAGGGAGGCTGTCGAGCGCCCCTGCAGCGGCTTTGGCGGCCGCCGGGCCGATGAAGGCCGTGCGGTCCTTGGGAAAGAGCATACCGGCCCCGCCAAGGGCCAGGAGGGTGCGGGCCAGCGTGCCCACGTTTCCCGGGTCCTGAACCTGATCCAGGGCCAGGATGAGCGGAAACGTGCTCCCGGCGGCCCGGGTGATGAGTTCGTCCAATTCGACGAGCTGCCGTCCGCGCAGGCGGGCCACCACCCCCTGGTGATTCCCGGGGTACATGCGGTCCAGATCCGGGCGCCGCACCTTGCGGAAGCGCACCCCGAGCTCGCGGCATTTGCCGATCACATCGCCAAGGCCCGGGGCGTCTTCAGACAGAAACACCGTGTCCAGTGCCTCGGGCCTTGAAGTCAGGAGTTCAAGAACCGGCTTGCGGCCCGGGGTGAGATGGGCATTGTTTTCGGATTTTTCGTGTGTTTGATGGTCCATGATGAGCCCCTGGTTCGGATTTGCAATTTGATTTTTTTTTCTGTAGCAGGTCAAAATGCTCGATCTCGCTCGCCCGTTTTTTAAGGGCCAGTGGCCAACTTGTGACCAGGAGATTGTTTTGACATTTCATATACGTGGAGTTCTGCTCCTTATCATGCTGATCTTGGCAGGTTGTATGCCCGTCAAGAAAGCTCAGGGACCGTTCCCGGACGGCTCCGGCATGGCGAGTCAGAACGCCGAAAATATGCCGCCGCGGGATGCAGCGGTCAAGGAAGGCGCACCGGAGGCCTGTGGTCCGGTCGACGATGTTGACCCGCTTGATGTCCTGCCGGAGGGAGAAGAACTTCCCGACGCCGAATCCCTGTCCGCCGAGGAGCAGAAAATCCTCGATACGCAGATATCCTTTCATATCGGTCTGGATACCGAGGAAAACGAGGATGTCCAGCGCTATTTTCACTACTACACCCACGTTCAGCGGGGCACGATGACGGGTTGGCTCAAGCGGGCGCAGCTCTATCTGCCGCATATCCGGGAGCGCTTTCTGGCCGAGGGATTGCCCGAGGATCTTATTTATCTGCCTTTTGCCGAGAGCGGCTTCAATCCTTTTGCCCAGTCCCACGCGGGAGCGTGCGGCGTGTGGCAATTCATGCCCCGGACCGCCATCAACTATGGGTTGACCGTGGACAAATGGGTGGACGAGCGCCGTGATCCCTACAAATCCACCGAGGCCGCCATTGCCTACCTGAAGAAGCTGTACGGGGATTTCGGGGATTGGTCCTTGGCCCTGGCCGCCTACAATGCAGGCGAGGGCGCCATCGGCCGCGCCCTGAAAAAGACGGGCACCGAGGATTTCTTCAGCCTGTGCGAGGCCTCCGAGGATCTGAAGAAGGAAACCAAACTGTACGTTCCCAAGTTCCTGGCCCTGGTCAAGGTTGCCAGGAATCTGGAAAAATTGGGTTTTGAACCCCTGAATATGGATAAACGTTCCGCTGCGCCGGTCATGCTCAAAGTCAAACCGGAAACGGATCTTTTGGCGCTGTCCCAAAGCGTGGGCATGGACTGGAAGTCTTTTCGGGAGCTCAACCCCTCTTTTCGCAAGCAGGAAGCGCCTCCCGGACGGTCCGTCAAAGTCGCGGTCCCTGGCCATCTCGTGGCCAAGGCCCAGGACTTTTTGAAGCGTCCCGTGACTCCACGGCAAACCCGCTATGCGTCCTACAGGGTGAAACCCGGGGACACCTGGTGGGGAATTTCCCAAAAGTACAATGTATCAGTGGCGGTCTTGCAGCAAGTCAACGATGTCAGCAGGACCAAGGCCCTCAAGGTGGGGCAGGCGTTGCGCATACCCGGCCAGGGTCCGGCGTCCGATTCAGTGGCTGATGCCAGAAAGTGGGCCTCCAAAAGAGCCAATTATCTGGTCCGCGAGGGCGACACGCTCTGGTCCATCGCCAAGCAGTTCAAGACCGATCCGGCTTCGCTGAGCCAGGCCAATGGCATCCAGCGATCCTCGGTGCTGCGCGTCGGCCAGAAGCTCTATGTGCCTGATGCCGGCAGCGCCGACGTCAAGGTCGCCAAGGCCAGTGCCGATGCCGTGCGCACAAAGCTGGTCAACTACAAGGTTCAGCCGGGGGATAGCCTGTGGGGTATTGCCAAGCGTTTCGGGGTGACTCCCTCCGACTTGCTGGCCTGGAACAATCTGGCGAAGAATGGTCATATCCGCCCGGGAGATCGGCTCAAGGTCTATCGCTGATAACGCGCCCTTCATTCATTCAAGCGGCAGGCTCCCGGGCCTGCCGCTTTCATTTTGACGACATCGCGACCGGCAGGTCGATGATGAATCTGGTCCATTCTCCCTCGGCCGTCTGCACGGCCATCATGCCCGCGTGCTCCTCGGTGATGATGAAGTAGGAAACGGACAGCCCGAGCCCCGTGCCCTTGCCCACGGACTTCGTGGTGAAGAATGGTTCGAACACCCGTTTGCGCACGGATTCCGAAAGCCCTGGTCCGTTGTCTTCCAGCTCAATGCGCACCCATGGTGCATTTCTTTTCACCCGCAGCGTGAATTGCGGCCACTGTCCCTCCGGGTAGATCTTGTCGCCCATGGCCTCGGCCCCGTTGCGCAGCAGGTTCAGGAAGACTTGCTGCAGCTTGCTCGCCGAGCCCTGGATTTTGGGGAGATTGTCTTCGTATTCACGGACGATGCGGATTTTTTTGAAGTCGTAATTTTTCTTCAGATCGTAATCGGTGCGGGCAAGTTCCAGTGTCTTGCCGAGAAGTTCCACGATGTTTTCCGGGGCCAGCACCGGTTCGCTCTTGCGGCTGAAGCTGAGCATGTTGCTTACGATCTGCGCGGCTTGTGCCCCCGAACTGCGCACGGAGTTCAACATTTTCGGAATTCCCCGTTTTTCAAGATAGCTTTGCAGGGCCTCAAGGGTGAAGCCCGCTTCCTGCGCCGCCAGTTCGTTTTGCGGCAACGGCAGAAGGAGTCTGGTTTCCAGGACCTGGGCGTTGCCCATGATCGAAGCCAGGGGATTGTTGATTTCGTGGGCCATCCCGGCAGCCAGGCCGCCGACGGAGAGCATTTTCTCCGACTGAATCAGGATTTCCTCGATGCGGACCTTCTCGGTCACGTCGTCGATGCGGATGACCGCCCCTTCCACCCCGTTGGTGATCAGGGGGTAGATGGTCACGTCTTCGTACATGGTCTCGCCATGTTCCACCCTACTCAGTTTCCCCTCGAAAAAGGGCTTCTTGTTGGCGATGGACTGGCGGATCTTTTTCATTTCGGAGCCAAGCCAAGGCACCACCTGCCTCAGAGGCCGGCCTTGCGCCTGGGCTTCGCTCACGCCGGTCACCAGCGCTGCCTGCTGGTTCCATTGTGCGATGCGGCCGTCGGCATCGACGCCGATCAGCATGGACGGCATGGAGTTGATGATGTTGGCGAGCAGGGTGCGCAAGCGCTGGGTTTCCTTTGCGGCGCGGTTGCGTTCGGTTATGTCCACGAAGGATCCGATGATGCCTTGCGCGTTCTTGAATTCGTCGAAAAAAATCTGCTTGGCGAAGATGACTTCGCGCAGGTCGCCATTCTTGTCGCGGACTTTGGATTCGTACGTGCTTTTGCGAGTGTCCTGACGCAGGCTGTGGTCGTTATTGTCGTAGACATCGGCGAGGTCCGGCCATAACTCCCGGGCTGTCCTGCCGCGCAGAGCCTCGGAGGTAATGCCCATGATGTCGGTGAAGGTCTGGTTGCAGCCCAGATAGCGCCGCTTGGAGTCCTTGTAGAAGATCGGGATGGGAATGGCGTCCAGCAGCACCTCGGTGAAGCGCAGGTTGCGAGTCAGGTCGGCGTGGGCGCTTTGCAGCTGCTCCTCGGTTATGCGCCGACGCTGGCCAGCCAGGATGAGCGCGACCTGATCGGCGATGCGGCTGGCGAAAGTGACTTCGTCCGGCTGCCAGACGCGCGGCTCTCCGACATGCTCGAAGCAGATGACGGCGGTCAGTTCTCCGTCGATGAGCACCGGCACGTCGAGCATGGACGCAATTCCGTTGGCTTCGAGATATTTTGGGGAAAAATCGCGGGTGCGTGGGTCCTGCAGGGCGTCGGTCACGATGACGGGGCCTTTTTCGATGGCCTCGAAATAGGCGCCGAACCTGCCGCATTCCAGGCAGGTCCCGGATGTATGCTCACCCCCATGCGCATCGAACTTGTCCATGCTGCAGAGCCTGTCGGGCTCCATTATCCACAGGCTGGCCCGGGCCACGTCCATGGCGTGGGTCATCCGGGTCGTGATCATGGGGGCGGCTTCCTGCAGAAGGCCATGAAAAACGGTTGGATGCGTCGAGATTTCGGCGATGACGGCCTGCTGCCGTTCGATGCGCTTCAGGGTTTCGCGCAGCGTCTCTTCGGCCCGGTGCCTTTCGGCGATTTCCCCCTGCAACTCCCGGATCTTTTGCTGCAACATGGGGTAGTAGCTTTTGCGCCCTGAAGATTCGCTGAGACCCACGATCTTGTCGCGCAGGGATGTGGCGCTGATCACGCTCTCCTCAGGTTGCTTCTTCATAGATGACTTGAATGTCGCGCTTGTTGGCGGATTTGGGGTTGGTGACCAGACAAGGGTCAAGGATCGCCTTGTCCGAAAGCACCGGGATGTCGCTGGCGCGTATGCCCTTGGAGGCCAGCCTGTCCCTGATGCCAAGGGCGCTGCGCAGGCCTGTCATGGATTCGATGAGCCACGCGCGCACTTCCGAGGTGCTCATGCCCCGGGAATCAAGGCCCATGTTTTCGGCGATGACCCGGAATCGTTCGGGCGCCGCCGAAAAATTGTAGTCCACCACATGGGGCAGGAGCAGGGCGTTGCATTCGCCGTGGGGCAGGTCCTTGTAGCCGCCCAGGCTGTGGGCCAGGGCGTGCACCGCGCCAAGGCTTGCGTTGGAAAACGCCAGCCCTGCCTGCATGCTGCCGAGCATGGTCTTGGCCTTGAGTTCCATGTCCTCGGGATGCAGAAAGGATTCCAGCAGATTGCCGTGAACCAGGCGGATGGCTTCCAGGGCGTGCACGTCGGTCATGGGCGAATGCGCGCTGGACACAAAGGCCTCGATGGCGTGGGCCAGCGCGTCCATGCCCGTGCAGGCGATGAGGTACGGGCTCTTGGTCATCAGGGTCTGGGGATCGATGAGGGCCACATCGGGGATGATGGTCTTGCTGATGATGGCTATCTTGGTCTTGCGGTCCGTGTCGTTGATGATGGCGAACTGGGACACGTCGGCCGAAGTGCCCGCCGTGGTCGGGATGCAGATGAGCGGCGGCATGGGCACGATGATCTTGTCCACGCCTTCGTAGTCGAGGATGTGTCCGCCGTTGGAGACGACGATCCCGATGCCCTTGGCGCAATCCATGGGACTGCCTCCGCCCACGGCCACGATGCCGTCGCATTCGCCCGCTTCATAGGCCGCGACACCGGCCATGACTTCCGCGGTCTTGGGATTGGGGGTGATGTCCGAAAAAATGACGCCTTCGATGTCGAAGGCGGCCAGACTGTCCATGACACGTGTGGCCCATCCGGCAGCGAGCACGCCTGCGTCGGTGACGACAAGGGGTCTGGTGATGCCGAATTTGCCTGCGTACTGTCCGGCCAGATCCACCGCGCCCACCCCGAAAATCGTTTCCGGAGCGACAAATTTGCGCAGATCGGTGAAGTTCATGCTGTTCCCCCAGGAGCGTTTTGGATGAAATGCCCGATACTCATTTTTAGCACGCTACGGCTTGATGTGCCAGAATAAGTTGGCTTGCGCGTTTTTGCTCCGGGAGCAAAAGACGAAGGGCGGTGGGGCGGTAAGTCCTGCTGCTCAGGCCTGCCGGGTCACTTCCTCCCTGCGAAAGCAGTCCCGACTGTGATCGTTGAACAGTCCGACGGCCTGCATGTAGGCGTGGCAGGTGGTTCGGCCCAGAAAGGAAAAGCCGCGTCGCTTGAAGTCCAGCGCCAGCGCGTCGGCCTCGGACGAGGTCGTCTGGTAGTCGGCCAGGGCCCGGATGTCGTGGGCAATGGGGCGGCCGTCGACGAAGTTCCACAGATAGGACGCGAAAGTGCCGAAGCGGGATTGCACTTCCAAAAATGCGCGGGCGTTGGCGATGGTCGTCTCGATTTTGCGACGATGGCGGATGATGCCGGGATCCAGGAGCAGTCGGTCCACGTCCTGGGTGGTGAACCGCGCCACCTCCAAAGGATCGAATCCGGCAAAGGCGGCCCGGTAACCTTCCCGCTTGCGCAGCACCGTGTACCAAGACAGCCCGGCCTGTGCCGATTCAAGGATGAGGAACTCGAAAAGAACGCGGTCGTCGTGGACCGGCACTCCCCACTCCTCGTCGTGGTAGCGGACGTAGTCGGGCTTTGAGAGATCAAGCCAGGGACAGCGGATCATGCCTTGCCTCGGGCGGCCAGGGTCTCTTCCAGCAGGGAGACGGCGCGCGGGACGGGGAAGCGCTGCCCGGTCCAACGTTCGAACTGGGCCAGCCCCTGGTGCACGAACATGGGCAGGCCGGGGATGGTCGCCACCCCTTCGCGTGCGGCCTGGGCCAGAAGCTGGGTTTCCCTGGGGTTGTAGACCAGGTCGTAGACCAGGGAGATGCCGGTCAGGGACGATTTCCAGGGCGAAAGGGCCTGGAAGGGACCGGACATGCCAAGCGGGGTGGTGTTGACCAGCAGGCTCGGGCGCACGTCGTGCCGGTCGGCCCAGGGCACATGCTCGGCCTGGAACGATTGGGCCAGGCGGTCGGCCCGGCCTCCCGTGCGCGCGGACAGGAGCACCTGCCATCCCGCTTGGCGCAGGCCGTGGACCGCCGCACGGGCGGCCCCTCCCGCGCCCAGGACCAGGGCCGTGCCGGGCTGCGTATCGCGTTCACGGAGCGGCGCCATGAACCCGGCCACGTCGGTGTTGTCGCCCCAGACCATTTTGTCCTGCCAGTAGAGGGTGTTCACGGCCCCGATGTCGCGGGCGTTGTCCGTCAGCCTGTCGACAAGGGGCATGACCGTCTCCTTGTGCGGAATGGTCACGCTGGCCCCGTGAATGGGCAGGGTGCGCAGGGCGGCCATGAAGGCGGCGAGTTTTTCGGGGGGCGTGTCCCAGACGTGGTAGGAGGCCTTTATGCCCAGTTCCCGGAAGCCCCAGTTGTGCAGGACGGGACTCAGGGTGTGCGCGAGGGGGTGGCCGATGATGCCGAGAAGAAGCATGGTCGCACCTCGGACGGTTCAGGTGATGGATGGGTGCGGAAAAAAACGGGGCCCGCGAGGGCCCCGGGAATCGTTAAGCGTATTGACCGTTGGCGATGACGTAATCCGCGCCGGCCTGTATGGCTGCAGCGTTCTTGGGAATCATGTGGCTGTAGTGCGAGGAGATGACCGAATCGAGGCTGTCCTGCACCTGCTTGACCGGCATGATGCCCGTGGCCTGCACGTAGGCGCCGATGGCGACCATGTTGGCCATGCGCGTATTGCCCAGTCCGTCGGCGATCTCGTTGACCGGAACGGCGTAGACCTTGACCCGGTTCTTGTCGGTCTGAGCCGGGTCGATGAGCGAGGAGTTCAGAATCAGGACTCCGCCGTCCTGCAGTTGCGGCTGGAACTTGTCCAGGGACGGGCCGTTCATGATGATCAGGCTCACGGGCGAGCGGATGATGGGCGATCCGATGACGTCATCGGAGACCACGACGGTGCAGTTGGCCGTGCCGCCGCGCATTTCCGGTCCGTAGACGGGAATGTAGGTCACGTTGAGCCCTGCGTTCATGCCCGCGTAGGCCAGGAGATTGCCGATGAGCATGACGCCCTGGCCGCCGAATCCGGCGATGATTGCATCCTGGTAAATGCTCATTTCTCCTCCTTTGCCAGCACGTCTTTGAAGTTGCCCAGAGGGAAGTAGGGGATCATTTCCGTTTCAATGCGCTTGTTGGCCTGAAGCGGGGTCATGCGCCAGTTGGTGGGGCAGGTGGCCAGAATTTCCACAAAGGAGAAGCCGGCATTTTTGGTCTGGCACTCGAAGGCCTTGGTTACGGCCTTTCTGGCTTTCTTGATGTTTTTGATGTTGTTGACCGCGACCCGTTCCGCAAAGGCCACACCGCCCAGGGAGGCGATGATCTCGGTCATGCGGATGGGCATGCCCTCGTTCTCGCTGCAGCGGCCGCCGGGGCAGGTGGTGGTCTTCTGGCCGACCAGGGTGGTCGGGGCCATCTGACCGCCGGTCATGCCGTAGACGGTGTTGTTGACGAAGATCGTGGTGATGTTCTCGCCCCGGTTGGCGCAGTGCATGATCTCGGCCATGCCGATGGAGGCCAGGTCGCCGTCGCCCTGATAGGTGAAGACGATCTTGTCCGGCCGGGCGCGCTTGACGCCGGTGGCCACCGCCGGAGCGCGGCCGTGGGGCGATTCGATGGCATCCAGGGTGAGGTAGTTGTAAATGAAGACCGAGCAGCCGATGGATCCGACAAGGATGGTGTTGTCGACCAGGCCCAGGTCCGTGATGGCCTCGGCCACCAGACGGTGGGCCGTGCCGTGATGGCAGCCCGGACAGTAATGCGAGGCCCGGTCGGTCAGGACCTCGGGATAGTTTGTGACGCGAATTTCCTGGGTCATGCTTATCCCTCCAGCGCCTTCAGAATGGGTTCTTCGAAATCATCCGGCGTGGGCAGATTGCCGGGCAGCTGGCCATGGAACGCCGAATCAGCCACGGTCCGGATGGAGAGACGCACGTCTTCCACCATCTGGCCCATGTTGTGCTCGATGGTCAGGAAGCGTTTGCCTTCCTTGGCCAGGTTCAGGAGCACTTCCGAAGGGAAGGGAAAGAGCGTGATGGGCCGCACCAGCCCGACCTTGTGCCCCTGGCCGCGCAGTTTGCGGATCGTGCTTTTTACAATGCGGCCGATGGACCCGAAGGCCACGACGACAAGCTCGGCATCTTCGGTCAGGAAAAGCTCCTGATCCACTTCGGCCTGCATGGCCTGGTACTTGGCCTGAAGCTTCTGGTTCTGTCCCGCCAGCGCGCCGTCGTCGAGGAAGAGGGATTTCAGGAGTCGCGGAGCGCGGTCCTTGGCTCCCTGCAAGCCCCAATCCTGCCCCTCGTCCGGGTCCAGGTTCTCGGGCACCCACGGTACCACCGGCTCCTTCATCTGGCCGATGATGGCGTCGGCCAGGACCAGGACCGGGTTTCTGTACTTGAAGGCCAGGTCAAAGGCCTTGATGGTCAGGTCGTAGGCTTCCTGCACCGTGCCCGGCGCCAGGACCAGCAGCTTGTAGTCGCCGTGTCCGCCGCCCTTGACGGACTGGAAGTAGTCGCCCTGGGAGGGGCCGATGTCCCCGAGGCCGGGGCCGCCGCGGCTGACGTTGACCAGCACGCCGGGGAGTTCGCTGCCGGCCATGTAGGAGATGGCCTCCTGCTTGAGGGACATGCCGGGGCTCGACGACGAGGTCATGGCCCGGATGCCGCATCCTGCCGCTCCGAGCAGCATGTTGGCCGCGGCCACTTCGCTCTCGGCCTGCACGAACTGTCCGCCGGCCTCGAACATGGCCGAGGACATGAATTCGGGGATGTCGTTCTGGGGGGTGATGGGGTAGCCAAAAAAGCATTTCACCCCGGCGGCCAGGGCACCGCGCGAGATGGCTTCGTTACCTTTGACGAAGATGCGTTTGGGAGTGCTCATTTTTCTCCTCCTTTGGCCGACTTCGTCGTGTACACGTTGATGGCATAATCCGGACACATCATGGCGCAAAAGGCGCAGCCCTTGCACTCGCTCATCATGTCGGGGGCGATTTCGGTCACCTTGTATCCCTTCTGATTGAATCGACTCGATTGCTGGATGATGCCGGTCGGGCAGACTTCGGTGCAGAGCAGGCAGCCCTTGCAGCGGTCTTCCCGGAACTCGACTCTGCTTGACATGGAATACCTCCACGGGGGGATAGTGTTGACGATCAAAAAATTCCTGTCGGGCGTGTCAGCGGATGAGCATGGCGTCGCCGTACGAAAAAAAACGGAAACCCTGCCGCACCGCGTGGTTGTAGGCATCGATAATCTGTTGCCTGCCCGCGAGTGTGCAGACCATAATGATTAGGGAAGAGCGGGGCAAGTGGAAGTTGGTGATGAGCTGGTCCACGACCTTGAAGCCATAGCCGGGGCGGATGAAAATGTCCGTCCAGCCCTTGAAGGGACCGATTTCCCCCAGGGCCGTGGCCATGCTCTCCAGCGTCCGGGAGGTGGTCGTGCCCACGGCGACGACGGGCCGTCCTTCGCTTTTGGCCGTGGCGATGGCGCGGGCCGTTTCCTCGGACACTTCGGCGTATTCGGCGTGCATGACGTGCTCGCGGATATCGTGCGCGCGCACCGGGCTGAAGGTGCCGTAGCCGACGTAGAGGGTGACTTCGGCCATCCGGATGTCCCGCGCGGCCAGGGCGTCCATGATCGACGGGGTAAAGTGCAGCCCGGCCGTGGGCGCGGCCACGGAGCCGAGCTTGTCTTCCCGGGAGTATACGGTCTGGTAGCGGGTGCGATCCTCGCTCTTGTCCTCGCGGTGGATGTATGGGGGCAGGGGGATGTGACCCTGCTTCAGGAAATGTTCGGCCAGATCGCCGGTCCAGCGCATCGCAACCTTCGCCCTGCCGAACTCGCCCTTTTCGAGCACGCGCAGTTCGATGCCCGGGAAAAGGAGTCGGTCTCCCTGACGCGGTCCCTTTGACGCCTTGAGCAGTCCTTCGACCGTGGCGGTCTTGGTGCCGTCCGCGTTTGCGCCTGGCTCTATGAGCGCCAGGGGTGTGAGCAGCAGGAATTCGACCTTGCCGCCGGACTCCTTGCGTCCGATGAGCCTGGCGGGCAGGACCTTGGTGTTATTGACCACCAGCAGCGCGCCCGGCGGGAGAAGGTCCGGGATGTCGGCGAACATGGCGTCGCGCACTTCGCCGCTGTTCCGGTCCAGCACCAGCAGCCGGGAGGCCCCGCGCTTTTCGGTCGGGTCCTGGGCTATCTGGGCCTCGGGCAGGTCGAAATCATATGATTGAAGATTGAATTCCGGTGGAATAGCAGTCATGTTTGTCCTCGTGTCCACGTGCTGCTAGCCCAAGCCACGGCGAAGCGCAATTCCTCCGAACAGTGCAAAACCTCACCGGCGAACCCATGACCAACCACATCCTTGATTTTGACCGCCAGCACATCTGGCATCCCTATACCTCGACGACTTATCCCCTGCCCGTGCACGAGGTCGTCTCCGCGCACGGCGTGCGTCTTCGGCTCGCGGACGGCCGGGAGCTCGTCGATGGCATGGCCTCGTGGTGGGCGGCCATCCATGGCTACAACCATCCCGTCCTGAACGCCGCCGTCACCGACCAGCTCTCCCGCATGGCCCATGTCATGTTCGGCGGCCTGACCCATGCGCCGGCCGTCGAGCTTTGCCGGTCCCTGGTCGAACTGACGCCCGCGCCCCTGACCAAGGTTTTTCTGGCCGATTCCGGCTCGGTGGCCGTGGAGGTCGCCATCAAGATGGCCTTCCAGTTTTGGATCTGCCGGGGCCGGGGAGGGAAGAACCGCCTTTTGACCATCCGGGGCGGCTACCACGGAGATACGTTCGCGGCCATGAGCGTGTGCGACCCGGTGAACGGGATGCACGAGAGTTTCTCGGGCGTCCTTTCCAGGCACCATTTCGTGCCGCGGCCCGGCTGCCAGTTCGGCGACGAATGGGACGAAAGCGACATCGCTCCCATGCGCGAAACCCTTGAGCGCCATCATGACGAGATCGCGGCCGTGATTCTTGAACCCGTGGTGCAGGGCGCGGGGGGGATGTACTTCTATCATCCCATGTATCTCAAACGCGTGCGGGAACTCTGCGACGCCTTCGACGTGCTGCTCATCGCCGACGAGATCGCTACGGGTTTCGGCCGGACCGGGAAGCTTTTCGCCTGCGAACACGCCGGGATCAGTCCGGACATCATGTGTCTGGGCAAGGCCCTGACCGGGGGGTACATGACCCTGGCCGCGACCCTGGCCACGGATCGCGTGGCGGAAGGGGTCTGCCTGGGAAAACCCGGAGTGTTCATGCACGGCCCGACCTTCATGGGCAACCCGCTGGCCTGCGCTGTGGCAAGGGCGTCCCTGGGCCTGCTTATTGATAGCGATTGGGCCTCGCAAGTGGCGCGGATCGGGCGTTTACTGACAATTGGCCTTGCCCCATGTCGAAATTTGTCCTACATTTCGGACGTGCGCATCCTCGGCGCCATCGGAGTGGTGGAGCTCAAGGAACCGGTGCGTATGGCCGAAATTCAGACCGCTTTTGTCGATGAGGGTGTCTGGGTTCGTCCCTTTGGCCGTTTGGTGTACGTGATGCCGCCATACATCACGGATGACCAGGACCTGGCCTTTTTGACCAAATCCTTGATCAAGGTTGTGGCGGAGCATTTTCGTTGATGCCCCTAGGCCTTGATCACAAACGACCGGCTGCCGCGTTGGCGGCAACACAAGAAGGAGAACATCGGATGCGGAAAAGTTCTGTGTGGTTTTTTTGCCTGGCAGTCATGGGCCTGGGAGTGCTTGGCATCTTGCCTGAAGTCTGGGCCGCCGGGGGGCTGCATCATGCGGCGGATGAAATCGGCAAGCAGATGGGCGTGCTCTGGGTCGTGCCCTTCGCGGGCCTGCTTTTGTCCATCGCCATCATGCCGCTGGCGATCCCGCATTTCTGGCATCACAACTACGGCAAGGTCGCCGCTTTCTGGGGCGCGGCCTTCATCGTGCCATACGCCCTGGTGTACGGTTTCGATCTGGCAGTCTACAATGTGCTGCATGTCCTGTTTCTGGAATACATCTCCTTTATCATCCTGCTCTTCTCCCTGTTCACCATCGCCGGCGGCGTGTGTCTGCGCGGCTCCCTGGTGGGCAAACCACAGGTCAACGTGGTCATCCTGCTGATCGGCACCCTGCTGGCCAGTTGGATGGGCACCACCGGCGCGGCCATGCTGCTCATTCGCCCGCTCATGCGCGCCATCTCGCACCGCAAGTACAAGGTGCACACCATCGTGTTCTTCATCTTCCTGGTCGCCAACATCGGCGGCAGCCTCACGCCTCTGGGCGATCCGCCGCTGTTCCTGGGCTTCCTGAAGGGCGTATCCTTCTTCTGGACCACGGTGCACATGTTCATCCCGTTTGCTGTGTTGTCGGCCATTCTGCTGGCGCTTTATTTCGTCATCGACACGGTGCTCTTCAACAAGGAAGGCCGCCCCGAGTCTCCTGACGCAGGCCTGGACGGCAAGCTGCGCCTTGAAGGGACCTCCAACCTGCTGCTTCTGGGCGGCGTGGTCGCCGGCGTGCTCATGAGCGGCATGTGGAAACCCGGCGTTGAAATCACCGTCTATGAAGTTCACGTGGAACTGCAGAACATCCTGCGCGACGTCCTGCTGGTGGCCCTTGCCTTCGTGAGCCTCAAGATCACGGCTCCGGAAATCCGCCGTCGCAACGAGTTCGACTGGGAGCCCATCCGGGAAGTCGCCAAGCTCTTCTCCGGCATCTTCATCTCCATGATCCCGGCCATCTCCATCCTGCGTGCGGGCATGGACGGCGCCCTGAACGGCATCATCTCCATGGTCAAGACCGCCGAGGGTCTCGACAACCACACCATGTACTTCTGGTTGACCGGTATTCTGTCCGCCTTCCTGGACAACGCCCCGACCTATGTCGTGTTCTTCAACACGGCCGGTGGCGACGCGCAGCGCCTCATGACCGAGGTGGGCACCCTGCTGGCCATTTCAGCAGGCGCGGTTTTCTTCGGAGCGTGCACGTACATCGGCAATGCCCCCAACTTCATGGTCCGGTCCATCGCTGAAACGGGCGGCATCAAGATGCCCAGCTTCTTTGGCTACATGGCTTGGTCCGCAGGCATTCTGGTGCCGTGTTTCGTTCTTATGAACATTCTCTTCTTCCACTAATCAACAGCTTTGAGGCGGGAATATCCGCCGTGGAGATATGACTATGATCAAAGTTGAACGTGTACTCATTCCGGTCGATGGCTCGGATTCATCCAGAAACGCGGCCAAGTATGGCGCGCATCTGGTCAATTCCAAGTATCCCAAGATCTATCTGCTCAATGTCTGGGAGCCCATCAACATGACCATCGGCGGCGAAATGGCCGAAAAGCTGCGCGCCAATGCCGAGGCCAAATCCATGGCCGTGCTCGAAGAATACAAGAAACTGCTTGAGCCCTGCGGCATGGACGTGGAGCTGATTTCGCGCAGCGGTCGTCCTGACTACGCCATCCTGAACGTTCAGGACGAGCTTCAGTGCGACCTCATCGTTATCGGTTCGCGCGGTCTGTCCGTGCTCGAGAACGTGATCATGGGCAGCGTGGTCACCCGCGTGCTCGAAGGCGCGACCTGCCCCGTGCTGGTCACGCGCAACCTGCGCCTGAAGTATCTGAAGGACGCTTGCGGGCTGTAATACGGTAGGCAACGTCCTCTTTAAACATTGAATCAAGGCCGGCTCTCTTCAAGGGGGCCGGTTTTTTTTGTGCGCTTCTGGGGCAATCCGAATCGTTTTGGTACGAATTGGTCAATGAAAACAATAACTCCTCAGCAGGGCGCGCGAGGATGACGCGGACTGCCCGTTTACATAGACAGACCGTGGGTTTTTCAGGGGTCTTGCCGCGTGCGGCGATATGGCATATGGACCCGCCGTGCGAAAAATCAGGTCTTTGGCGGTCGCGGCGTGCCGATCGACCGCCCCGTTCCCGGGCAATTTTGTTCCGGACAGGACCGCAGAGTTCATTATTTCATCTTTTTCGGTGTCCGGAGATGACACGCGCCGGGAGACGAGTCTGCTTTTTCGCTTGCAAGGGATAAAGGGGAGAGGCTGGGCGTCTTCGTGACGCCTTTCATGTTAGCGAACTGGTTGCCACCTCCTGGTGGTGGTCAATAAGGAGACATCGGATGCGAAAAAGTTCTGTCTGGTTTTTTTGCCTGGCGGTCATCGGGCTGGGGGTTCTTGGCATCTTGCCGGATGTTTGGGCCTCCGGGGGGGATCTGCACCATGAGGCCGAGGAGATCGGCAAGCATTTGGGCGTGCTTTGGGTGGCTCCCTTTGCGTGCATGCTTCTTTCCATTGCCGTCATGCCCTTGGCCGTGCCGCACTTTTGGCACCATCATTACGGCAAGGTGGCAGCTTTTTGGAGCGTGGCGTTCCTGGTTCCCTTCGCCATAGGCCACGGTTACGAGCTGGCGCTGTATTCCGTGGTGCACACCATCGCCCTGGAGTACGTTTCGTTTCTAATCCTGCTTTTTTCCCTGTTCACCATCGCCGGCGGCGTGTGCCTGCGCGGATCCCTGGTGGGCAAGCCGGTGGTCAACACGGTCATTCTGCTCATCGGCACCCTGCTGGCCAGCTGGATGGGCACCACCGGCGCGGCCATGCTGCTCATCCGTCCGCTCATGCGCGCCATCTCGCACCGCAAGTACAAGGTGCACACCATCGTGTTCTTCATCTTCCTGGTCGCCAACATCGGCGGCAGCCTCACGCCCCTGGGCGATCCGCCGCTGTTCCTGGGCTTCTTGAAGGGCGTGTCCTTTTTCTGGACCACGAAGCATCTGTTCGTGCCTTTCGTGGTCATGTCGATCATTCTGCTGGCGCTTTATTTCGTCATCGACACGGTGCTCTTCAGCAAGGAAGGCCGCCCCGAGTCGCCTGATGCGGGGCAGGACGGCAAGCTGCGCCTTGAGGGCACCTTCAACCTGCTCCTGCTGGTCGGCGTGGTCGGCGGCGTGCTCATGAGCGGCATGTGGAAGCCCGAGGGCGGCGTGGAGATCTATCACGTGCATGTCGAATTGCAGAACATCGCCCGCGACGTGCTGCTGCTGGTTCTGGCCGGTGTGAGTCTCAAGACCACGGCCGCCGAAATCCGCCGTCGCAACGAATTCAACTGGGAGCCCATCGTCGAGGTGGCCAAGCTCTTCGCCGGTATCTTCATCACCATGATTCCGGCCATTTCCATCCTGCGTGCAGGCATGGACGGCGCTCTGTCGAGCCTCATCGCCCTGGTCTCCGTGGACGGCGTGGCCAACAACGCCATGTACTTCTGGCTGACCGGCACCCTGTCGAGCTTCCTGGACAACGCTCCGACCTATCTGGTCTTCTTCAACACCGCCGGTGGCGACGCACAATTCCTGATGGAACACGTGCACACCCTCATGGCCATTTCGGCGGGTGCGGTGTTCATGGGCGCCAACACCTACATCGGCAACGCCCCCAACTTCATGGTTCGGTCCATCGCAGAATCAAGCGGAATCAAGATGCCCAGTTTCTTTGGCTACATGGCCTGGTCTGTGGGCATTCTGGTCCCCTGTTTCGTGCTGATGACCTTTCTTTTCTTCCGTTAATCGCAAGCAAAGAGGCGGCTCTGCCGCCGTGGAGATACTACCATGATAAAGGTTGAACGTGTTTTGATCCCGGTGGATGGTTCGGATTCATCCAGAAACGCGGCCAAGTACGGCACGCAGCTGGTCAATTCCAGACATCCCAAGATATATCTGCTCAACGTCTGGGAGCCCGTCACCATGACCATCGGCGGCGACATGGCCGAGAAGTTGCGCGCCAACGCCGAGGCCAGGTCCATGGCGATTCTGGAAGAGTACAAGAAGATGCTCGAGCCCTGCGGCATGGAAGTGGAGCTGATTTCGCGTAGCGGCCGCCCTGACTATGTCATTCTGAACGTGCAGGACGAACTGGATTGCGATCTGATCGTCATCGGTTCGCGCGGGTTGTCGGTGCTCGAGAACGTGATCATGGGCAGCGTGGTCACGCGCGTGCTCGAAGGCGCAAACTGTCCCGTGCTGGTCACGCGCAACTTGCGCGTGAAGTATCTGCGGGATGCCTGCGGCATCTGATCGTTGCGTTCATGAGAAGTCAAAAGGCCGGCTCCCTGCGAAGGGGGCCGGCCTTTTTTTATCTGGTGGTCAGTCCGTATTTCTTGAGCCGGTATTGCAGCGTGCGCCGACTGATTCCGAGCGCCTGGGCCGTGCGCTCGCGGTGTCCGGCGTATTTGCGCAGGGTCTCTTCCAGGGCATGCCGTTCGGCGGTCTCCAGCGGGCTTTCCCCGGGCTGGACGAGCTGCGCCGGGCGTGCGGTCGGAGCGGGAGCCAGCAGGTGATCCGGGAGGTCCCGCAGGTCCAGGATGTCCGCGCGGCAGAGGATGAGCGCGCGCTCCAGGACGTTCTCAAGCTCGCGCACGTTGCCCCGCCATTCGTGACGGCCCAGCGCGTCCAGGAATTCGCGGCTGACCGTGCGGATCGGGCGGTTGTTTTTGCGGCCGAGCTTGTCCAGCAGATAGTCGACGAGCAGGGGGATGTCCTCGATGCGTTCGCGCAGGGGCGGAATGCGTATTTCGAGCACATTCAGTCGGTAATAGAGGTCTTCGCGGAATTTGCCTTCGGCGATCATGGTTGGCAGGTCGCGGTTGGTGGCCGCGATGAAGCGCACGTCGATGCTGACCGGGGTTACGCTGCCGAGGGGTTCGACGATGCGTTCCTGCAGGGCGCGCAGAATTTTGGCCTGCAAGGTCAGGGGCAGTTCGCCGATTTCATCGAGAAAGAGGGTGCCGCCCCCGGCCAGCTGGAAGCGCCCGGGCTTGTCCTGGGCCGCACCGGTGAAGGCGCCGCGCACATAGCCGAAAAGTTCGCTTTCGAGCAGGTTCTCGGGCAGGGCCGCGCAGTTTACCTTGACCAGAGGACCCTTGGCGCGCGTGCTCTGCTCGTGCAGCTGTTGGGCGACGAGTTCCTTGCCCGTGCCAGATTCCCCGAGGATGAGCACGTTGGCCTCGCTTGGGCCCACCTGTTCGATGAGCTCCACGACCTTGCGGATTTCCCGGCTGTTGCCGATGATCCTGGTCTCCTGCAACCGGCCGATCTGTTTTTTGAGGTCGCGGTTTTCGCGGGTCAGGCGCACATGTTCCGCCGCCTTCTTGACCACGGCCAGCAATTCGTCGTTGTCTGTGGGCTTGGTCAGATAATCCCAGGCCCCGATCTTCATGGATTCGACGGCGCTGCTGACGTTGCCGAACGCGGTCAGCATGATCACCGGAGTCGTCATCCCTTCCTCGTGCATCTTCTGCAGCACATCAAGGCCGCTCATGCCCGGCATGCGCATGTCCAGAAGGACAACGTCCACGGGCCTGGCGCGCAATGTGGCCAGGCCGGACGAGCCGTTGTCCGCCTCCAGCACCTTGAAGTCCGCATCGCCAAGGACGACGCGGACCATGAGTCTGTGCGCCGGTTCGTCGTCAATGACGAGGACAGTGGACTGTGGGGTCATGTGCTGCTCCCGGTTTGGTTGGCGGGGAAGAAAAGGGAGACGGTGGTGCCTCCGGTCGCCGGCGTTTCAATCTGGATGCTGCCGCCATGCTCCTGCATGATGGTGTGGACGATGGCAAGGCCAAGGCCCGTGCCCTTGTCCCTGGTGGTGAAGAACGGCTCCAGGGCGTGTTCGCGCTCTTCAGGGCTCATGCCCGCGCCGTTGTCCCGGACACGAATCCACGTTCCGTTGTCGGTGGCCTCGGCCAAAAGTTCGATCAGGCCGCCTTGCTCGGGCATGGCCTCTACGCTGTTCATGAGCAGGTTGATGACGGCCTGCTTCAGGGCGTCACGGTCAGCCAGCACGGTTTCTGTGTCCGTCCATTGTTCCAGACGGCCGTTTTTGGCGCCTGCGTCCATGGACAAGAGAGTATGCACTTCCCGGAAAATCTCTGCAAGGGGCACCTGGGCGAAGCTCAGCTGTCTTGGCCTGGCCAGGAAGAGCAGGTCGGTGATGACGCGGTTCAGGCGGTCCGCTTCCTGGACCATGGTCCTTGCATACAGTTCTTCGGGGTCGCGTCCGGCCAGCTTCTTGGCGAAAAACTGGGCAAATCCGCGCAAGGCCGAGAGCGGGTTGCGGATCTCGTGGGCCACGCCCGCCGCCATGCGGCCGATGGCGGCCAGCTTTTCATTGCGGTGCAGTTCCCGCTCAAGCCCGGCAAGTTCCGTGCGGTCGCGAATCAGCACGAGGCGCTGCTCCGATCCGTCCTTCAGGGGGAGTTGCAAGATTTCCAGGTGCCTGTCGGGCGTCTTGAGGGTGCTCCATTCCTGCCCGGGTTGCCTGTCCGGGGTCAGACCCAGGTTCGAGAAAATGTTGGAGAGCGGCTGCCCCACGAGGCCGAGTCCGCCCATGATGCTTGTGGCCGCCGGATTGGCCGCCACGACCGTGCCGTCGGCGGAGAGGGTCAGCAGACCGTCGGGCATGTTGTCCAGCAGACGGGCGTTGAAGGATTCCAGGCGTTGCAGGCGTCTGTGCTGCTCGTTGCGTTGCAGAAATCCCAGGAGCAGAATCCAGAAGACGATGGTCACCGCCAGGATGTACCCCGTCTGCAGGATGGCCGTGCGCTTGTATTTGCCGAAGGCCGCCAGATGATGGGTCATGTCGACGCCGATGAGCAGGAGCGGCGGCTGCTTGTCCGGCGGACACTGGCCGTCGGGACAGGCGGGAGCGGTGGTCAGGTGCGAGATGCGGCCCAGGACCATGATGGGCTGGCCTTCGAAATTCATTTCGCCGCTCCATTCCCCGGCGTTGCCGATGCTCGCCCAGGCGATGGTCGGCAGCTGGCCCTGGATCGCCTTTGGATCATTGTGCGAGGAGAGCAGGATGTGCCCGAGGGGGTTGTAGAGGCCGATGAAGCGGGCGTCGGTGCGCTTGATGTAGTCCTGGAGCAGTTCTTTGGCCAGGGTGCGATGGAGGTGCAGAAGCGTGTTGGTGTGTTCGGGGGTCGCGGGCAGCCGCAGCTCCCGGCGCAGATTGATTTCGATCCCGGCGGCGATGGCCCGGGCCGTGACCAGGGCGTGCTCGTGAAAGGAGTCCTGCTGCTGACGCAGATTGCGCCATGTGGAGAAGCTTAGCGCCAGGCCAATGACGAACACGGCCATGGTGGCCATCATGATGGTGCGATCGCTGCGTGACGGGAGAACGAGTTCCATGGCCTGCCTTTCTCAAGGAAAAGGCAAAGGCCGCAGGGGGTACGGCCTTTGCCCTTTTCAAGGGAGGGAGAGAGAAGGTTTTACATGGTTTGTGCGGCTGGGCATCCAGGGGCGGAGCCGACGCTTGGGGTAGCGCCGCTGGAGTGTGCTCCGCATCCGGACATGCGTCCGCATCCTCTGCCGGATTCGATGGGGACGGGCTTTCCGGCGACTTCAGTCAACTCCACACGGTAGTCCGCGTTGAGTTTTTCTTTTTTCGCCTGGAGTTCGCTCACTTCGGCCACTGCCTTGTCGATGGCGGCTTTATCGGTCGGGGTTGCCGCAAACAGGGCTTCCATGGCTTGGTGCTTGGCAAGGAGTTCCTTGTGGAGGGCAAAGAGTTCCTTGTGGTGCTCGTCGGTCAGTGTCTGTACTTTCTGTTGCTGTTCGGGGGTAAGGCCGGACATGAAGTCCTGGTAGTGTCCCTGTCCCGGACAGCCGCTCTTGTAGGCCTGGGCTCCGGCTGCGAGGGCCAGGACCAGCGAGGCGGCGATTAAGAGGTGTTTCAGGTACATTTTAAGGCTCCCTTTACAATTACATTCTGGAGGTAGTGGAATGTCTTTGGTTGATTCTCACATAGCAGGCGTCGTGCCAAAAGATTAAGTTGTTTTATTTAAGAGATTTAGTGTTTTTGACCATGCCCTTTACAGGTGATTTGTGCGCCGGTTGCTGCACAAGACGTGTATATGTGCAAGATATTGCAGTTTGTCCGGTATTGCCATTGCCGGGGAAAGGATTACCTTGACCTCCATATTTATCGCAAACAGCCTGTTTCAAGGCGTAAGGGAGGTCCGTATGTGCAAGGGTTGCGGATGTTTGAGAGGCAAGACCACCACGACCGTGGTCAAGCATGAGCACGAACACACCCACGGGGATCTGACCCACAGTCATCCCCATGACCATGATCACGACCATGGTCACGATGAGCAGGCTCATGCGGCTCATGAGGATCACAAGCATTAGTATCGACGGAAACGCGTCGGTTCAAGGGCCGCCTGCCGCAAGTGGGGGGCCTTTTTTCATCTTTACAGGATTTCAGGGAGGGTGAGTGCGTAAAACCGGAATGATCGTGCTTGGGCACGGCAGCAGGCGCAGGGAGGTTTCCTTGCAGTTCACGGCCATGGTGGAGCGGGTCGCGCGGGAAGTCAGCGGAGCGCCGGTCCTCCCGGCCTTTTTTTCCCTGGGCGAACCGACCCTGGCCGATCAGGTGCGCGCCCTTGCCCGGCAGGGCTGCGACAGGATCGTGGTCATGCAGTACTTTCTCTACAACGGGGTGCATATCGAGCAGGACATTCCGGAAATGATCGTGGCCCTGCGGGAGGAATTTCCCGGGGTCGAGTTCGTGCTCCAGCCGACCCTGCAGGACGATCCCGCCCTTGAACGTCTCATCGTTGATCGCCTTTTGACGGATGCGGGCCTGTGACTTTGTCATGAAACCTCCTCGTCTTTGTCTCCGGCACGAAACACGCGGATCCTAGTGTGCTTCAACGGCAAGAAGTTCGAATCCGGGTGTTCCGGGTGGACCGACTTGCCACACACAATGGAGGTATCCATGTCGCGTGTTTGTCATATCCATCAGGGAATCGAGCTTCAGCTGCGAGAAAAATTCAGGAAGATCGAAAAGGAAAACGATGTGTTACGGGAAGCCATGAGCCAGAACAGGGAGCTTGAGCCGGACCTTGCGGATCAGGCCAGTACCGCTTCCTCCCAGGACTGGAACATGATACGCTACAATCGCAATGTTAAGCTGCTGAGGGACATCACCGTCGCCCTCAAGGCCATTGACAACGATTCCTACGGGATCTGCGAAATGTGCGGAGAGCATATTGCCGACCGCAGGCTCCTGGCCATACCGAGCGCGCTCTTTTGCATAGAGTGCCAGGAGATGGTCGACAGGCATCCCGGAGAATTCGGGCGCACCGGACTTGGGGACGGGGTTCTGGCAGCAGTCTGATCGGCCGCCCTCTCCCGTCAATGGTCCGGACCGGGGCCACCGGCCCCTAAGGATTGAGCCGTCCATGCAGAAGAATTACGTACTTGATACGAATGTGCTCATTGACAACCCCCAATGCATCCGCGCCCTGCGCAACGGCCAGGAGAACCGGGTCATCCTGCCGTACACCGTCCTGCGAGAGCTGGACAAGCTCAAGCGCGAGCCGCGTGTGGCCCACATCGTGGCCCAGGCCATTGCCGCCCTGCAGGACGACCCGGATGTCCTGTTCCTTCCGCCCCGGACGTTCACGGACGCGGAGAGCAAGAGCGGCGATGACCTGATTCTTGACGAACTCAAAGACAGCGGCGTGGATGCGCCCATTCTGGTCACCAATGACCGCATCCTTCAGCTCAAGGCCCGCATTCACGCCGTCGCCAGCGAGGGGTATCGCGATTCAAATCCCTTCCGCTCCGAATCTCAGTCCTACACCGGCTTTGTGCGCGAGGGCGAGCCGCCCATTGCCAACAGCTTCGCCTGGGTTGGCGGCCAGCCGTACATGCACGCCACCTCCGGGCCCCGCTTCATCGATTTTCAGCACAACGTCTGGAACGTGCGCCCGCGTAACGTCTATCAGAACCTGGCTCTGGAGCTGCTTCTCGACGATGCCGTGAATCTGGTCACCATCCAGTCCGAGGCCGGATACGGCAAGACCTTCCTGGCCCTGGCCGCGGCTCTGTTCATGGCCCTGGAGAAGAAGGACAATCCATACCGCAAGATCTATCTTGTCAAACCCGTCATCGAGATCGGCGCCAAGCTCGGCTATCTGCCCGGCGATCTAGAGGAAAAGATGGCTCCCTACGTGCGCTACATCGGCGATCTGCTCATGAAGCTGCACGACCTGCGCCCGGCCAACCGCATCTTCGCCGACAGCGAGAGCGGCAATTTCCGGTACAACCCCAAACGCTTCGAGATTCTGCCCATAGCCTTCATCCGGGGCATGAACCTTGAAAACGCGGTGGTCATCATCGACGAGATGCAGAACCTCTCGCGTACGGAGACACGGGCGCTTTTGACCCGCATGGGCGAAAACGTGAAATGCATCTGCCTTGGCGACACGCGCCAGGTCGACAATCCCTATCTGAACGAATCCAACAACGGCCTGAACTGGACCGTGAAGATGCTCAAAGGGCTGCCTGGATACGGGCACATCGTGCTCAAGGGCGAACGCTCGCGCGGACCTATCACGGACATGGTCATTAAGACCGGGCTCTGATTTTCCGGGCGCCAACGACCCGGTCCTTTCCCCACAAATCTTTATACCCCGCCTGCCGCGTGATTATCTAACGCGGCGGGCGAGGTCGCGTCCTTGTAGAGTTCCCAGGTGGCCAGAAAGGCGGAGCCGAAGCTGCGCTCCTCGGCGAAGCTGCGCGCCGCCTCGCCCATGCGTTTGACTCTTTCCGGATCGCCGCAGAGTTCGATCATGGCCTGCGCCAGGGCTTTTGCATTCCGTCCGGGAACGATGAGTCCGGTCTTGCCGGGATCGATGTTCTCCATGGGTCCGCCCTTGTCGCTGACGATGATCGGCAGCCCCGAGGCCTGGGCTTCCAGAACCACATTGCCGAAAGTGTCCGTGGTCGATGGAAAGACGAAAAGATCGGCGGAGGCATAGGCCTCGGCCAGTGCCTCACCGTGCAGGACTCCGGTGAAGAGCGCCGGCAGTCCTGAAAGTTCCCGCTCCATCTCCTCCCGATACGGCCCGTCGCCGACGATGACGAGGCTGACCCCGTGTCCGCTCAATGACTCATGGGCCGACTTGAAGGCCTCGCAGAGGATGTCCAGATCCTTTTCCCGTGAGACTCTCCCGACATAGATGAGCTTGAACTGCTCCAGGCCCCGCCAGCGTTTGAAAAATCCGTTGCGCTTGATCGGATCGAAGCGCGCGGTGTCCACTCCGCGAGGGTAAACCCGGATGGCCCCGCGCTCCACGCCGAAGGACGACAATTCATCGGCGATGGCCTGGGACGGGGCGTAAACGACGTCCATCTGCTTGTAATACCAGGCCATGTACTTGCGGGTCAGGTCTTCAAGGCCTGAATCGCCGGTCAGGGAGGCGACATATTGGGGAAAGGCCGTGTGATAGGTGCCGTGGATGGGAATCTGCAGAATTCTGCTTATGGCCAGCGCGGCGAGGCCGACAGGACCGGGGGTGGCGGCCAGGATGAGCTTCGCGTCCGCTTCGAGGGTGTATTCGAGCATGCGCAAAAATGGTGGGTAGGAAACGGAAAGTTCGGGATACTCGGGTATCGCGAAGGTGCCGATGGGGTCGAAGACCTGGAGGCCCGGCGCGTTTTCGCCCTGTCCGCAGGTGATCACGGTCATGTTCTTGCCGTGTTCGAGGGCCATGTCCAGCTGCTGGCGGATGGTCCATGAGACGCCGTTCACGTCTTCGAACGTGTCCGTGAAATGCAGGAGCGTGAGGGGCCGGGGCCTCGCCTGTCCGAAAGCGCGGGCGCATTCGCGGCTGAAAGATCTTTCCCGGGCAAAGAGCCCGAAGGATACGAAATACGGGGCTAGCAGCGCGTACAGCGATCCGGCCGTGCCGATGGTGCTGAAGATGTCGAAGATGTCGGCGCCGAGCGCACTGGTGAGCAGGCGGTCCAGGAATGTGGCGATGAGCTTGTCCGAGGCCTGCCCGACGCAGCGGAACCATTCCTGGTCGAGGTCCGCTCCCGTCTCGCCCCTGGCGATGGCCGTGAACACGGCATCGTTCTCGATGATGCGGGTCACTTCCTTCAGGAGCACGGCCTTGATCCCTTCGGCGTCGGCCAGGCGCAGGTAGGTGCTGCTCTTGCGCGTGCCGATGGCTGCGTGCAGGCGGGCCAGAAAGCCGTCCCCGGACGTTTCGCTGGCGCCGAGCATGCGGTCGGCGAACTGCATGCAGAGCAATTTGGAGCGCGAGCGTCGGGTCTTGGCGCGGTAGAACTGGTAGGCAATGGCGTACAGATTGCGCGCCAGCGCATGTCCGGTGGCCGCGCGTCCGGACGGCAGGGAGTTTCGGCCGCGTACCGCTTCCAGAAAATCGTGCGGACCGTCCGCCCTGGCCAGGGTGTGCATGCTTGCGATGTTGAGGCTCGAATGATCGTCGGAGCCGCCGATCAGCCCCTTTTTCCAGGGCCTGGGGCCCAGTGGCGCTATTGCGTGCCTGTCGGCCAGGATCTCGATGGTGGATCGGTCCAGATCGGCCAGGATCTTTCGCAGCACCGTGTTCTGCATATCGTCCCGGCAACCGTTCAACTCGAAGATGTCGAAGAGCAGCAGGCTCTGCTCGAAATGGTCGATGTCCAGCTTGTCGTTGACCGCGAACAGGGGATGGGCCAGCGCGTGCACAAGGTTTTCGCCGCGCAGGTAGCCGCACAGGTCATGGACATTTTCCCGCAGGCGCTGGATCTCCACATGCTGGCCTTCCGTGATGTCATAGACCAGGACGTGCAACTTGCAGCGATCCTCGGGGAAATAGGTGGTGACCTCCTCGCTCACGAAGGCTCCCGGCAGATGGGCGATCTGCAGCGCTCCGTCGATGACGTTGTGGTCGGTGATGGTCACATAGTCCATGCCCGCGGCCTTGGCCCGCTCGTAAATGAAGGCCGGTTCCGTGAAGCTTTCCGGGCAGCCGAGCTTCTGTAGAATCCATTGTGAGGGCCTGCTGGAGAACTTGGAATGAACATGCATGTCCGCCTTGCGCTGTGGGATCATATGCGTACCTCGTTGTGGTTTAAGCACGTTATCCCGCATGGACGTCATTTTTGTTACGCGGTCATGACAATTCGATAAAGATATCGAATTCATGAAAGGCCAGGGTAGGGTTGTCACAAAACTGTGACGCAAATGTCACAGTATGGGAATTGACTTTGCGGCGCTGTTAACAGAAAAAATCGGCATTTATATATCACTTTTCACCAAGGAAGCGTGCATGGCATCGAAACTCAAACACAATTGGCTGCTCTCACGCGCGGAAGCGGCGGATCTGCTGCGCAAACTGGCGGATACCCTGGAGCAGGAGTCCGATGATCTGGCCGAATACGGGATCAGCCTGGCGGAACTTGTCAAATTCAAGGTCAAGGTCGACCTGGGACAGGACGACGCGCTGGAGGTCAAGTTCACGGGCAAGGGCATCAAGGTTTGCGGGGCCGAAGACCCCTGCGGGTCGGGAGTCGTGTGCGAGAGCTACTCGAAACTCAAGAAGCGGATGCAGATCTACTTCAAGGCCATGCGGGAAAGCATCGCTCGGGGCGAAATGCCTTCGCGGGAGATTGTCTCGGTTTTTCTCTTGGATTCTGAAAGGATGATTTCATATCACGGCTACGGCGACGAATTTTATCCTGCGTATGCTGAAATCTGCGAACGTCTGCGCCAGTCCTTCGACAATGAGGATCAGGCCGCGATTGCCGACGTGGTCGAGGAACTGGCCCAGTCCAAAAAATCCTGCCACGACCGTTACAAATAGGTCCAATAAATGCGTTCAATCGATCCCATGAACCCGGCGGCCTGGGACCCGGCCATCACCGAGCAGGATCACGCCGTTTTCGAGCGCGTGATCAGCACGGACCTTAGCGATGAAAAACTGAAGGAACTGGCCTCGCCGCCGCTCACCCTTCCCGTTCAGCAGAGCGTCATGGCCGTGCACTGGCACCCTGAATTCGTGCCCATGCCGGTCATTGAACAGCGCGTTCACAACATGTTTCCGGCCATGACCGAGAGCCTGATCATCCCGACTCAGCACAACGAGATTCTCGAATACGGCGATTTCAGCGGCGTGGAGGTGGACTGCTACTCCCACGGTTTCAACCAGAAAGTGCAGCTGTTGCTGCACTTTGCCACGGCCCGTCTGGACCATGCCCACACGCTGCGCGCCATGCTCCGGCACACCCTGACCTACCGCGCCTCGCAGCTCTTTGATTTCATGCACACCATCACGGCGCCGCTGGAAGACCGCATCGAACAGGCCGCCCGGGAGACCGGGGCCGATCTGGATCTGGTCGAATTCGTGCGCCATCATGTGACCAAGGTGCAGCGCATGGTGGAGGACAACCACGCGCGTCTTCCTCAGGACGCCCTCAAGAACAAGCTGCTGCGCAACTATTTCGACGCGCTGCGTCCCGTGTACGACAGCGAGCTCATCGACCGTATCCAAACATACCTTTCGGCGGTCAAGGCCATCGTCAAAACCCATTTTTCGCTGCGCTATTTCTACCGCACATCGGAGGTGATCGAGGAGGTCCGCGCCCTTGGCGGTGGGATCATCATCCCGCATCCCGAACAGTTCTGGCCCATCCTCCTGGCCGATTACGACGTGGACGGATACGAGGTCTGGAATCCCCAGTCCCAGCGCTATACGGATTTTCTGATCACGGTCGTGGGCAGGGTCAATGCCTGCGAGGGCCTGTCCCAGCGCCGCAAGCTGGTCTTCATGGGCGATGACACGCACATGGGCGAAAAAGTGAAGGACGTCTCACAGCGCAATTCGGAAAAAGCGAACCGTGAGATCGGGTATCAACCCGCCTGGGACGATCTGGAGCTCTCCAAGCGGCTCATCCTTTCGGGCATGAGCCGGGAAATCGTCATCCGGGAATATCGTGAACGCCTGCTGGGCTGAAACAAGGAATGATCATGTCTCAAGACGACAAATTTGAATTCGAGTCCGTACAGGACAGCCAGACCATCCAGAAATATCTGCAAGCCCTGCAGGATGGGTTCGCGCAGGGGCGGATAGTGCTTCATTCCGAGGGCTCGGAAATCTGTCTGCACCCCCGCGGCTTCATGAAATTTCAGGTCTCGGTGAAGAAAAAGGGTTCTGAAAACAAGCTCTCCGTCAAGTTCGCCTGGAAGGACAAGAGCGACGAATCCCCGGCATCCAGCACCATTTCCATCACTTCCTAGGACGGGTCATGCTCAAAAGTTTCGAAGGGCTCGATGAGAATTTCAGGTTCCTGATCATGGAAGTGCAGAACCAGATCAAGGCCACGTTCCAATTTCTGCTGGAGCCGACTCCGGCGACCTATGACAAGATCTTCAGCAAGGACGACTACATAGATAACCTGAAGAACGTCATAGAGAACAAGTGCTTCACCACGCTGAACCAGACCAAGCTGGCTCCGGATCAGATGAAGTGTCTGCGGGCCGTGCATGTCATCAGCATCAATCTTGAACGCATCGGCGACTATTGCGTGAATATCGCCAAGCAGATGGGCTATCTGTCCACCCCTCGCTTTTTGGAGAATTTCGACTATAAAGATAGCTTCCTGAAAATTCACGATACGGTGAGCGAAATTCTTCCCGTGCTGCAAAAGGCCAACCTGTCGGGCGCGCTGTCCATCTGTCGCATGGAGGACGAGCTCGACACCATGTACAAGGAAAATTTCGACAAGATCATGATCCACCTGCGCATCGGTCGCAACGTGGAGGATCACATCACCTCGCTTTTCATCATCCGGTACATGGAGCGCATTGGGGACAGCCTGCTCAACATCGGGGAGGCGCTGCTTTTCGTCATCATCGGCGAACGCATCAAGATTCAGCAGTTCCAGGCCCTGCAGCGCAACCTGAACAAGTCGGGCATGCAGGGGGACGTCACGGATGTGGATTTCCAGGGAATCTGGGGCTCGCGCTCCGGCTGCCGCATCGCCCGCGTGGAAGAGAAGAAATCTCCCCAGGCCCGGGATTCCATCTTCAAGGAAGGCAACCTGCGCAAGATCCGTCAGGAGAAGATCAACCTTGAATGCTGGAACGAAATATTTCCCGGACTGGTTCCGAGGGTTTTCAGTTACCAGGAAGACGGGGAGAATGCGTCGCTTCTGACTGAGTTTCTGTCCGGCTGCACCCTGGATGAGACCATTTTCAATCCGGACCGGGAGATTCTCAAAAACGCCCTCTTCATCTTCGAGCAGACCGTGCAGCACATCTGGGAACAGACCATGAGCGAGCACGCCCTGCCCACGAACATGATGCGTCAGGCCCTGGACCGCATGTCCTCGATCCTGCAGGTCCATCCGGAGCTCATGCGCCCCGCGATGGGCATAGGCTCCATCGCCATCCCCTCGGCCGGGGATCTGATCAAGGGCTGCATGGACATCGAGGCCAGATTCCCGGCGCCTTTTTCGGTCTTCATCCATGGCGACTTTAACATCAACAACGTCATCTACAGCCATCTTGATCAAAAGGTCTATTTCATAGATCTGTATCGATCCCAACATGCCGACTACGTGCAGGACGTCTCGGTCTTTCTCGTCTCCAACTTCCGCCTGCCCGCTTTTGACCGGGAATCGCGCGAACGTATCAGCGAAACCATCACCAGCTTCTACAATTTCGCCCGGAATTTTGCCCGGGCCCATGGCGACGAGAGCTTCGACATCCGGCTGGGGCTCGGTGTGGCCAGGTCGTTTTATACTTCGACCCGTTTCGAGCTGAACCGGGCCTTTGCCCATGCCATGTACAATCGCTGTCTCTTTCTCATGGAGCGGCTCACGGAACATGAATTGAAGTCTCCGGCTGATTTTTCTTTCCCCTTGGAAATACTCAACTATTAGGATTTTTTATGAAGATAGGAGTGGTCGGAACGCGCGGTGGGTGGTCTTCGGAACTTCTTGCGGCCACGGTGGCCGCCAAGACCGGATTTCGCCTGCTGGTGGACATGGAGCAGGTCTGCATGGACCTGGACAGCGGCAAGGTCTGGACCGAAGGGGTCGATCTTGGCAGTCTTGACGGCCTCATCATCAAGAAGATCGGCGCGCGCTATTCTCCGGATCTTCTCGACAGGCTTGAGGTGCTGCGCTTTCTGGCACAGCGCGGGCTGCCCATTTTTTCCTCGCCCATGTCCATCATGCGCGTGCTGGACCGTCTCAGCTGCACCGTGACCCTGCGCCTCGGGAATATCCCCATGCCTCCGACGACCATCACCGAGTCCGTGGACGAAGCGCTGGGCGCGGTTGCGCGTTATGGCGCGGCCGTGTTCAAGCCGCTTTTCACCTCCAAGGCCCGGGGCATGACGGTCATTGACCACGGAGCCGGGGCGCGCGCCGCCATCGAGGCCTTTCACGCGGAAAATCCCATCATGTACATGCAGCAGAAGATCGAGCTGCCCGGGCAGGATCTGGGCATCGTCTTTCTGGGCGGCAAGTACCTGACCACCTACGCCCGTTGCGGCACGGGGGCCTGGAACACGACCACCGAGTCGGGAGGCAAATACGCCCCGGCCACGCCTTCGCCCGAGGCCATGCGCACGGCCGAGGAGGCCCAGGCCCTGTTCAATCTCGATTTCACCTGCGTCGATGTGGTGGAAGCCGCCACCGGGCCAGTGGTCTTCGAGGTTTCGGCCTTCGGCGGGTTCCGTGGCATCCAGGATGCCTGCGGTCTTGATGCCGCGGCCATGTACACCGATTATGTCATGGAGAAGATTCGTGAATAATGACAACGCCCTGCGCGGGCTCGTGCACCATTTGAGCGCCGGCGTCGCGACACCGCACCAGGTCTGCCTGAGCATGGGCGACTGCCGTTTTCGGGTCATGACCAATTCCGGAAATCTGGCCCAGGAATTGACCAGATATTTTGCGCCATTCCTGAACCTAGGATCGGAAGCGGACATATCCATCACAGCCTTGCAGGGCGAGGTTCCTGATCTGGGGCTGATTTTTCAGGTCAAGGAGCCGGATCCGGGCAAGACCAAGATAAAAGAGGAGTGGGCCGACATCGAAGGCGGGCGGGTCATTCGCAAGCGCCTGACCGGCATGCATTTTCTCTTCGGAAACGGGGAAAATCTGGCCGTGGGGGACTGCGAGGCCAATCCCAACCAGGTCGTCAATTTCATCAACAACCGTTTCATCGAGCGCAAGTTGAACGACGGCTGTCTTCTGGCGCATGCCGCCGGAGTAGCGGTGTGTGAGACCGGCATGGCCATGGCCGGGTTTTCGGGCATGGGCAAATCGACCCTGGCCCTGCATCTGGTTAGCAAGGGCGTGACTTTTGTCAGCAACGACCGCCTGATGATCAGTCCGACAAGCTCCGCCCCGGTCATGTTCGGCGTGGCCAAGCACCCGCGCATCAATCCCGGCACGGCCCTGCACAATCCCGATCTGACAGGCATAATCTCCCCCGAGGACACGGCGCGTTTCCAGAGCCTGTCTCCGGAGGAACTCTGGAGCCTGGAGCACAAGTACGACGCCCTCATCGACCAGCTTTTTGGCCCGGACAGGTTCATCCTGCAGTGCCCCATGCGTTATCTGGTGCTGCTGAACTGGCACCGGGACGGCTCGCCCACGCGTTTCGAGGAGATCGACATCAACGCGCGGCACGATTTGCTGGAAGCCTTCATGAAGGACACCGGCCTTTTTTTCACCGCCGAGAACGGCTATGCCCCGACGCCTGACGACTATGCCAAGGCGCTGGCGGGGTGCAGGGTGTTCGAGATCAGCGGAGGCGTGGACTTTGACCAGGCCGCGGACGGCTGTCTGCGGCTGCTGGAAAAGGCATGACGGCCATACGGGTCACCCGGGAGGTCAACGTCCCGGATCCGGTGCGCGTGGCCAGGGCGTTGCGCAGCCCCGATCTTGGGCCGCGAATCCTCTTTTTCACCGGCGGTACGGCACTCAAGGAAACCAGCCAGGCCCTGGTGGGGTACACCCACAACTCCGTGCACCTGGTCACGCCCTTTGATTCGGGGGGCAGTTCTGCCGTGCTGCGACGCTATTTCGACATGCCGGCTGTGGGCGACCTGCGCAACCGGCTCATGGCCCTGGCCGATCGCACCCTGCACGGATACCCAGAGATTTTCGAGCTTTTTGCCCACCGCCTGCCCAAGACCGCAAGTTCCGGACAGCTGCTGGACGAACTCTCCGCCCTGGTCGCAGGCAGCCATCCGCTCATTACCCGGGTGTCGGACCCCATGCGCAAGATCATTCGTCATCACCTGCAACTTTTCGAGAAATCCATCGGCCCGGATTTCGACCTGCGCGGGGCGAGTGTCGGCAATCTCATCCTGACCGCCGGATATCTTGAAAACAGGCGGCACATCGACCCCATCGTCTACATCTATTCCAAACTGGTCCAAGTGCGCGGGGAAGTCCGCCTGCTGATCAATTCCAACCTGCAACTTCGGGCCGTGCTCGAAGGCGGCGGTCACCTCGTCGGCCAGCATTTGCTCACCGGGAAGGAGACTCCCCCTCTTTCCCGCCCTGTGTCCGAGCTGTCCCTCGTCGATCCCGCCAAGGGCAACGCGCCAGTGCGGCCGCTCATCCGCGACAAGATCCGCAGGGCCATCCAGGGCGCGGACCTCATCTGTTATCCGGTGGGCAGCTTCTACAGCTCCATCGTCGCCAACCTGCTGCCTCGGGGAGTGGGGCAGGCCGTGAGCCAGACGCCCTGTCCCAAGGTCTTCATCCCGAACACGTTCAGCGATCCTGAATCCGTGGGGCTTTCCCTGGCTGGTCAGGTCCGAACCCTGCTGCGGCACCTACGCGCCGACGCCCCGGACAGCATCGCCATCAGCGACGTTCTCGATTTTGTCCTGCTTGATCCGTCCGTGAGTTATCCGGACACAAAGAACCCGCAGCGGGAGCTGGCATCGCTTGGCATCCAGATCATCAAGACTCCCCTGACCGACACGAAAACCGGCGCCATTGACCCGCATCTGCTCTGCCAGGCCCTCATCTCCCTGGCGTGATATTTAAAAGGAGGATCTCATGGGAAAAGACAAGCTCAAATCCAAGAACATAATGACCAGGGATGATCTGGTCGCGTATCTGGAAACCGTGCTCTCGGGCCTGAAGCAGGGCACGCTCATCCTCGACAACGAAGAAAGGCCCCTGATTCTGAGGCCTTCGGACAGCATCGAGGCGGAGCTCGAAATAAAGCAGAAAAGCGACAAGGAGAAGCTTGAACTCAAGCTCTCCTGGGTGCCGAACAAGATGCAGCCACTGACCCCGGTGGCAACACAACTTGAAGCCCCAATCCTGTCTTCGCCCCCACTGGGTGACGAAGCAAAAAAAAAATGAGCTGAAGGAAGCGGCAGAAGCGGAAGAGGAAGAGGAAGAAGATAGGACCTATGGGACCTATAGGACGAATGAGACGAATGAGACAACCGAAATCACAGAACTTCCTGCAACCCATACGTCCCATGAGCCCCATACGACCCATTCTTCCCATACTTCCTATTCTTCCCCGCAAAAGGCCCTCTACGCCATCATCCGTGAGGCCCTGGCCCAAGGCCAAAAAATTCCCCTGCCGGGGCTCGGCTCTTTATCCGTGACGCTCCATGCCGCGCACATGGGCCGAAACCCGCGTACCGGGGAGAGCATCGCCATTCCTGCGCGCAGGCGGGTTCACTTCAAGGCGGCAAAGGGACTGCAGCAGCTGCTGAACCCATGACTTGCGCGGCGGCGTCCTGGAAATTTTTGGCCAAAGGAGCCTTTCAATGAAGTTTCTTTCCACCTGTCGCGCACTGTTCCGGGGGCGCCTTCCCGGCCAGGCCGTGATCCAGATCACCACCCGCTGCAACGCCCGTTGCGTGCAATGCGGTATGAGCGCGGACAATTCATTTGCCCGCCACAGTCTTGATCCCGAGATCGTGGACCGCGTTCTCGACACCGTGGCCAGGCTTGGGATGCAGGCCGTGTCCTTCACCGGCGGGGAGCCCCTGCTGGATCTCGGGCGTCTGACGGGCATGATCCGACGCGCAAAGAAGCTCGGTATTCCTTACATCCGCACCGGCACCAACGGGTTCATCTTTCAGCGTCATGAGGCCCTGGATTTTGCGGATCGCATGCGCCGCACGGCCGATGAATTGCTCGAAAGCGGCATCCGCAATTTCTGGATCAGTCTCGATTCGAGCGATCCGGACATTCATGAGAAAAACCGGGGCCTGCCCGGTGTGGTGCGGGGCATGGCCAAGGCTGTGCCCATCTTTCACGAACGCGGCCTTTACCCCTCGGTCAATCTGGGCATCAACCGCCTCTGCGGCGGGCGCATCCCGGCCTTGCAGGCCCCCTTCGATGAGCACGGTTTTCGGCAGGGGTTTTCCGAGGCCTTCACCCGCTTTTTCACGTTTGCGACGGAACTCGGCTTCACCATCGCCAACTGTTGCTACCCCATGAGCGACGAAGACCTTGCCGTGTATCAGGCCACCTCCTCGGACCCGTTCATCCTTTTCAGCCCCGAGGAGAAGCGGGCCATGCTGCTCGCGCTCAAGGATGTGGTGCCGGATTTCAGGTCGCGCATCCGCCTCTTCACGCCGCTGTCCTCCCTGGACGCCCTGGTGCGCCAGGCCGATGGCGAGCCCGGGCAGACATATGCCTGTCGCGGAGGCCTGGATTTCTTCTTCGTGGACGCCACGGCCGGGCACGCCTATCCGTGCGGCTATCGCAGCGCTGAAGACCTTGGGCCATTTTGGGAATTGCAGAATCTGCCCGACGGCGAGCCGGGCTGTCGGCGCTGTGACTGGGAGTGTTTTCGGGACCCGTCAGAGCTGCTCGGGCCCTTCGGGATGGCGCTCTCCAATCCGCTGGAGGTGCTGCGCAGGTTTTCGTCCCGCCGGGAGCTGCCCGGCCTCTGGTATTCCGACCTGCGCTACTACATGGCCTGTGACTTTTTTGACGGCACCAAACCCATGCGCGCGGAAAAAATGGCGCGCTTCGCGCCGCGTCAGGCCGCGCCCGCGCTTTTAGTTTCGACCGAAGCCGCGTCTTGAGCCGCCATCACACTTCGCTGGCCCATGTATTGAGCATGCCCGTGCGTTCAGGACCGGGCCTTGAAGCGATCGCGCACCAGCATCCCCAGACCAAAAAGCAGGGCCGCGCCCGCGCCGAGTAGCGGCAATCTTGCAACGACGGACGGATCGGTCAGGAATTTTCCGGCATGCAGTCCGAGCAGGGTGATGAGCACAGACCATAGTGTTGCCGTGAAAAGGTTGGCGGCGAGAAAGAAGCGCCAGCACAGATCCGAGACGCCAAAAGCAAAGGGGATGACTCCGCGCATGCCGTAGATGAACCTGTAGGTGCCAAGAAGCGGCAGGCGGTGGCGCAGAAGCAGGCCGCCGACGCGGGCGACCCTGGTCCCGAAGCGCGGATGTCCCGCCAGGTATGCGGACCCTTTGAGCCTGCCGAGCCAGAAGAAGAACTGATCTCCCGCCATGCTGCCCGCAAAGGCCGCTCCCACCACGGTCCAGAAATCAAACAGCCCCAGAGCCAGTCCCGCGCCGCCCAGAAGAACCGCCGTCTCCCCTTCCACGAAAGCGCCCAGTGCGATGGCCAGGGGGCCATATTGGGTAATGGTGTTCATATCCATGCCCTGTCTTTGCCGCGAGCCTTGAACCTGCCCGTGACGGGCGCGTGACGCTTCGGTGACAGTCCGGGCCCTCCGCCATGGGGCGCTTAGAAAGCTGTCACCGGGCGGTCACGAATTCTTCGCATCCCCTTCATGTTCGTCTGTTCAAGGCATTCAAACAAGGTGGTGTGCATGTTTTTCGATACAACAACGATGCAGGCGGGCATGGAAGGGCGGTTGGCCGACACGATGGGTTTTGAAGGCGGGTGGAACGACCGCCTCCTGGATTTGCTCCCTTTCGGCCCTGACGACGCCACGGCCGGAAGCGAGAGCGAGTTGCAGGTCGCGGTCATGGGTAGCCCTGATTGCGTGGACCTGCCGCTCAGAATCCGGGAATCGAGCTTTTATCAGAACGTGGCCCGGCGTACCGTGGCCGGGGATACGTCGAGCCACACCCTCCTTGAGCTTGAACGCTATCTGGAGGCCGGTCCGGATGCCGTCTGGGAAAACAGCTGGGTGCGCTTTCCCCTGGACCGGCTGAACACCTTTGCCCGCCATACCCTGGAGCGGGACCTCCTGGCGGACAAGAGCGATCCCGCGTCAGGGCGCAGGAAGGACAGCGCGGACTTCTTTTTTGTAAGGGACGGCGAAGACTGGCTGCGCATTCCCATCAGTTATCTGCTCAAACTTTCCCTGGCCGACCTGGCCGGGTCCGGCGTGACCTCCGAGGTGCGCAGGCTGGCCGAATCCTTTCTTGCCCATTTTCTGAACGACAACACCTCCCCCGAAACCTTCTCCTTTTATCCCGTGCCCATGGACGATGCGTTCCAGGGCGGGCGGGGCATCGCCCGGGAGACCAGCCAGCGTTTCCTGTTGTCCCAGCTCCTGCTCGACCACGCCAATGAAGGGTTCGGGCTCCTGGAACACGGGCAGCAGGCCATGATCTATTTCGCGCCCTTGCCCCCCGCCCGGCAGAAGCGCCTGAACGAGATCATCCCCGACGCCCATTACCGCGAGCTGTTCATGAACCCGTGCCTGTCGGGCTGGGACCGGGGGGAAGCCAAGAAGGAGTACATGGGCCTGTGTCACCGCATGCTCTCGCGCAGTCAGCTGAACACCATCGCCAAGCTGCGCGAGTCCGGCATCCTGACCAACAATCTGGTGGTCCTGCCCAACACCTCGAACACGTGCCTGGCCAACAACGGGACGCACATTTCGCTTGGCAGCAAACGCCTTGGGGAGCTTCTGCGCGCTAAGGGGGATTTTGGCGTCACCGAGGAGAAATACCTCGGGGACCTGGTCATCAAGATCGTTGAGCATTTTTTGCCGCTATTTGTCGGCACCTACAGCGCCGCCCCCATGCGCATGGATTTCGAGGATTTTCATCCGGAGAAGGCGCTCGGATTTCTGCCGCACGAGCTCGATTACACCCATCTGCGCATGATCTGGCGGCGCTGGAAGAAGAAGGCCAAGCTAAAAGTCTGCGGCCGCCCCCTGACCCCTTTTGGTCCGCCGCTCATGGACAGGACCATTGCCCGGATTTTCGGGCTGCGCGGCGACTTCATCCCGGATTTTCGCCTGCTGGACTACATGACCACGCTCATGAGCACCCACCGCTGCGCGGCGCTTGACGGCGAGGTCGGCAACGACCTTAGGCTCAAACGCGATCTTGCGGCCATGGGCGTTTTCCATGAATCCATGTCCACCTATCTGCTCTACAAGCAGCGCTCGTTCGAGGTGATGGGCTTTTCCGGTTTCGAGGGCCGATTCTACAGCCTCTTCGATTCCCTGGAGGCGGACATGCGGCCTGCGGCCCGCTTGCAGCAGTTTTTGAGCGCGCTGGCCTGCAAGCTCGTGCTCAGCGGGCGCGTCAGCCGGTCTTCGATTCCCGACAGTCCGGAAGTGGAGAGCGAGCGACGTCAGATATTTTTCGCCACGGCCATCAACCTGCCCACTTTTTTCGTGCGGCGGGATTCGGGCAATGCCCTGCTTCTTGATCTCGTGTCCAGGGCGTCCGGTGTTCGGGGTAGCCATCGCTATCCCGGCAACCTGCGCGTGCATGTGCAGGAGTATCGCAAGGCGCTGCTTGATTTCATTGAATCCGAAGGGCGGGACGTGATCGAACTTTTTGGGGCCGGGGAGTTGCTGCGCGATCTGCGCGCCCGCATCACGGACCCCGAACTTGGCGCGGGGGGAAAACTGACCCGGCGCATTCTGAAGCATGTCGGGGCGCGCACGCCGCTGGCCCTGCGCGCGCAGGACTTCAACATGGGCGCCGAGGATGTCTACAGGGGGGAACTGCGCACCGCGCATCTGGCCGAGGCCCTCGACTACCTGTTGGAAGATTGCCAGACGGTCAAGGATTTCGGCTGCCTGCCCGCACGGTTCTGCCGCACCGGGCTCCCCGCGCTGCTCGGCGGGCGGGACATCATGGAGTTCGCGCGGGAAGCCCGGACGGAATTGAAACGCACGGGGGAGCTTGGCGGGTGCCGGCCGGTGCTGATCCAGCTTCTGCTCTTGATAATCGGCATGCACGGCGAAAACGCTCGAATCAGTCGGCCGGCCGCATAAGTCGCACAACTGGAAGGAAAATGACGCATCAGTATATAGCCAGAGATTTGGGAAGCATCCGCAACGAGGAACTGTTCTGCGACCGGGTCATTGATTATCTTTATTCCCGCGTGCGGGAGAAGGCTCCGGTCCTGTTCGACGCCGTGACTTCGGCGCGCGCCTCCAGTCTTCTGGGTTTCGTCAATTACGACCTGCCGCTGGGCGCGCGCATCTCGGGCGCAAGCGCGCTCATCAAACGCCTTGGCATCGACATCTCCGAGTGCGTTGAACCCCCGGCCCACTACAACACGGCTCGACGCATCTTCGAACGCCGCATCCGCTACGAAACGGTCCGGCCCATGACGGACGATCACGCCGCCGTGGTTTCCCCGGCGGATTCACGCATGTTCACCGGTTCCCTGAGCGAAGAGAGTGTGCTCTTCATCAAGGACAAGTTCTTTTCCTTCGAGGAATTTCTGGGCCGCCCGAACTGGAATCAGGTCTTCGCGGGCGGAGATTTCGCCATATTTCGCCTGACCCCGGACAAGTACCACTACAATCACGTTCCGGTCAGCGGGGTGGTGCGCGACTTCTATGAAATCGAGGGCGCGTTTCACTCCTGCAACCCGACCGCCGTCATCAGCGAGGTCACTCCCTTTTCCCGCAATCGCAGGACCGTCACGATTATCGACACGGACGTCCCTGGCGGCAGCGGCTGCGGCCAGGTGGCCATGGTCGAGGTGGCGGCGCTCATGATCGGGCAGATCGTGCAGGCCTATGCTTCCTCGGGATACGACCCACATGAACCGGTGCATCCCGGTCTTTTTCTGCGCATGGGACAGCCCAAGAGCCTTTACCGGCCGGGCAGTTCCCTGGATGTGCTCATTTTCGAGCCGGGCCGGGTCGAATTCAGCCCCGACCTGATCGCCAATCAGTTCCGGGGGGACGTGGGCAGCCGTTTTTCAAGCTGGCTGGGACGGCCCTGGGTGGAAACGGACGTGCGCGTGCGCGAGAGCATCGGCCGCGTCCTCAACCAAAACACATGACGGGCGGGATGAACCGCGCCCGGATGGAGAAAATATGGAGTATTTGCTGATCGCCTGCTTCGGGGCCGCGCTTTTTACCTTCATCTTCCTGAGCGGGCGGGTCCTGCCAAGCGAACGCTGGCAGATGATGGCCAGCGTGCCCCTGTTCAAGAATCCCGACGGCATGTGGCAGGCCCTCAACCTGACCTGGTACGGAGGGCTCAGCGCCCTGGCCTACACGCTGGCCACGGCCGTCGCCGTCGTGTTGCTGGGTTCGGTTGGCATGGGCATCCTTGGTCTTGTGCTCATGGTCGCGGGCATGCTCGGGCTGTGCATACCGGCGGCGAAGATCGTCGCCCGCCTCGTCGAAGGCAAGCCCAACACCCTGAGCGTGGGCGGGGCCGCCTTCGTGGGCATTGTCGTGGCTCCTTTCGTGGCCTCGGGCGTGGTCTGGCTGACCGGAAGCGGGGCGGTGCTGCCTGCGCTCGCGGCCCTGGCCATCGCCTATGCCGTGGGCGAGGGCGTGGGGCGCCTGGCCTGCCTGAGCTTCGGCTGCTGTTACGGGCGTCCCGTCGACACCCTGCCCGAGCCCTGGAAGGGGATTTTCAGCCGCTGGAACGTCGTTTTTCATGGCGGAACCAAGAAAGCGGCCTATGCCCATGACCTCTGCGGTCGCAGCCTGGTGCCCGTGCAGCTCATGACCGCCTACCTCTACTGCGCCGCCGCATGTCTGGGGATGATCTTCTTCGCGGCCGAAAGCTTTTCGATGGCCATGATCGTGCCTCTGGTCGTGACCCAGGTCTGGCGCGTGCTGTCCGAATTCTTCCGCGCCGATTACCGGGGCGAGCAAAAGATCTCCGCCTACCAGATCATGGCCGGGGCGGGCGTTCTCTACGGACTTGTGCCGGCCCTTTTGCTGACCGCGCACGATGCCTCCGTGAATTTCGGGCAAGGCCTGGCCGCCTTGTGGAACGTGCCGGTGCTGCTCCTTCTGCAGGGAGTCTTTCTGGTGGTGTTTCTCTACACGGGGCGCAGCTCCGTCACGGGTTCGCAGATCCGATTTTTTGTCAAGGAAGGGGAGATATAAGTGAGTGTCCTTTTTCGTGGCAAAAGGGGATGGGTCCACGGGCTCATCCTCTTTCTTTTCTGCCTTGGCGCGCGCCCGGCCACGGCCCTTGGTCCCCCGCTGCCGGATCTTGAGCGGGCCGTGGAGCACCTGTGCCGCGAGGTGCTTCTCGGCCACGACCCGGACCCGGCCCGCATCGCGCCCATCATCGCCCATGTCCGCGCACACGGCGACACCTCGGGCGCGCTGCCAAGGTACTCGGACGCTCCTGGCGCATACCAGGGCTTTGCGATCAACATGCCCATGCAGCGTCTGCTGCGTTATCTCTACAACCCTGAAATTCCCCAGGAACTCATAAAACCCTTTTCGATCCGTTCCTCGGTCTGGACCACACAGGGCAGCGCCGAAGAGCAGCGGCGACTGTGGGCCGATCCCTGGCCTCCGGCCGGAACTGAAGTCGTGCGGGGAGAGCAGTACGATCGCACCACTGCGGATCTGTCCACGGGTGGATGCTACGGAATGCAGCTGAAGCGGGCGCTTGTGTTTTTGCAGGACGAAAAGGCGCTTTTGTCCGTGAGCGTGCAGCCGGGGCCGTCGGAAGTGGGCACCCGGGGATATCTTGTGGGGCGCGATCAGGACAGCCGCTACGTCTATTCGGATGAGGAAGGATTGACCAAGACCGGGCTTGGCTGGGTCTCGTCCAGGATTCAGACCAATGTCTCCATCGGAGTCTATCTTGGTGAGGGCGGCGTGGTGCGCAGCGGCGTGTTTCAGTGGATGCGGGCGGGCTGGTCGGGCCTGTCGGTCATCAAGGAGAGCCACATTAAGGCCTCGCTGGTGCGCTACCGGGAGCGCATCGGCGCGATCCTGCATGCTCCAGGGCTGCCCGCGCCCGAGGATCTGGAGGCGCTGTTCAGGGAGCTCGATGCAAAATCCGACGAGGAATTGCGCCTAGAGGCGCAGCCCATTGTGGCCGAGTACATCGAGGCGGCCGAGCGGGACAGGAACAGGGCCGCGCTTAAAATCCTGAAGAACGACTACGTCCGGCGGCTTGATCGGACGGAACTGATCGGGCTTTTGATGCGGGATCGGTTGGAGGATTCAGCCCGGCCAAGGTAGGCTCATTCAGATTCGTTTTCGCGGGGCGCGCCGGTTTCCTGGCCCGCTCCGATCTTTTCCTTCCATCCCTTAAGGACTTCCAGATAGGCGGCGAAACGCTGCCTGTCTTCTTCGTCTTCCGCCTCGCGAAGCTGGGTTTCGGCCTTGGCAATCAGGACTTCCAAATATTTAGGATCGGTGAATCCGTGCAGGATGTGGCTCATATGGTGTCTTCCCGGCGCTGCTGCACCCATTTGTTGATGGTTTCCAGATAAAGGAAGGTCTCGGTGTTCTGAATGCCGCCAAGGGCCGACAGGTCATCGACCAGAAAACGGCGCAGATCGCTGCGTGATGCAACGTGGATCTCGACAAGAAGGTCGAAGCGGCCCGAGACGTTGGACACGGACTGCACGCCGTCGAGGTTTGCGATGGCGCGCATGATCTGGGCATTGGCCCGCCCCTCAAGGCTGACTCCCACGGTGGCGGTCAGACCGTCCTCGAAAAACATGGGATTCACCGACGCCGACACGCGCAGATAGCCGCTTTTGAGCAGCCGTTCCGTGCGCAGCCGCACCGTGCCGTCGGACACGCCCAGCCGCTGGGCGATGTTCTTGTAGGATTCGCGCCCGTTTTCCTGCAGGGCCGCGATGATCCGGCGGTCCGTGTGGTCCAGTGTAATTTCTTTTTCGTTCACGTTTATGCTCCCGCGTGAGCGCATACCGAAGTCTCGCCGCAAAGACAAAGCCTGTGCGGGTGGATCCGAAATACGGTTGCCAATTGATTTATTCGTCAATATATTGCCAATTCATTCATTGACAAGAAATTTTATGGCGATAAAATTACGCAAATCGAAATTCTACGGGGAGGCGGCATGAAACGGATACTGGAAGATCTGGCGCGGCGGACGGAGGAATTGCGGGAAGGTGGGCTTTTCAAGGCCGAAAGGGTCATCACCTCACCCCAAGGCGCGCGAATCACCGTGGCGGATGGCCGCGAGGTGCTCAATTTCTGCGCCAACAACTATCTTGGCCTGGCCGGTGACAAGCGTCTGGTCGCGGCCGCGCACGAAGCCCTGGACCGCTACGGTTATGGCCTTTCTTCCGTGCGCTTCATCTGCGGCACCCAGGACGTGCACAAGGAACTCGAAGACCGTCTGTCCGAATTTCTGGGCACCGACGACACCATTCTCTACAGCTCCTGCTTCGACGCCAACGGAGGCCTCTTCGAGACCCTGCTCGGGCCCGAGGATGCCGTCATCAGCGACGCCCTGAACCATGCCTCCATCATCGACGGAGTGCGGCTGTGCAAGGCCAAAAGGTTCCGGTACGCCAGCAACGACATGGCCGATCTGGAAACGCAGCTCAAAGCTGCCGCGGATTGCCGGTACAAGCTCATCGTCACCGACGGCGTCTTTTCCATGGACGGCCATATCGCCGATCTGAAAGCCATCTGCGATCTGGCCGACAGGCATGACGCCCTGGTCATGGTCGATGACTCCCACGCCGTGGGCTTCATGGGCGAAAACGGGCGGGGCACGCATGAACACTGTGGGGTCATGGGCCGGGTGGACATCATCACCGGCACCCTGGGCAAGGCCCTGGGCGGAGCTTCCGGCGGCTACACCTCGGGCCGCAAGGAGATCGTCGAGTGGCTGCGGCAGCGTTCCAGGCCATACCTTTTTTCCAACACCCTGGCTCCGGTCATTGCCGCCACGTCGCTGGCCGTGCTGGACCTGATCCGTGACGAGCCCGGATTGCGCGTCAAACTGGAAGAGAACAGCCGGTATTTCCGTGAGGCCATGACCGAGGCCGGGTTCACCCTGGCTCCGGGCGAGCATCCCATCATTCCGGTCATGCTCGGCGATGCGGTGCTGGCCCAGCGCATGGCGGCGCGGATGCTCGAAGAGGGCATCTACGTGATCGGATTCAGCTTTCCGGTGGTGCCCCAAGGGAAAGCCAGGATACGCACCCAGATGAGCGCGGCGCATACGCGGGAACAGCTGGAGATGGCCGTGGCGGCGTTTGTGAAGGTCGGGAAGGAACTGGGAGTGATTTAAGATGGTGAGGAGGTGGGCGGAAGGGGCTTTGCGGGTTGGCGGGACGGCGGGCCGCCGAAACTCCTTCGCGGGCCTCGTAGAGTTGCATTGTCGCTGCTGCCGAACGAAGGTTTTTACTTCGAGTGATGGGCGACAATGCAACAAACGATGCCTGGCTCAGTCAAACAGTCGACGCCCCGCCGTCCCGCCAACCCGCAAAGCCTTGAGCGCTGACCAAAAAGGCATGAAAGTATGGTTGTCTGTCAATGAAGCAGTGGGGCATTTGCGGCGTCACGAGGGCGTTGTCCCGGTGTCATTCCCGCGCAGGCGGGAATCCATCTGACATGAAGTTTCCGGAGCGTTCCGACTTTAAAACGGCGTCATTCCCGCGCAGGCGGGAATCCATCTTCAAGATTTGTAAAACATTGCGCATAAAATTTCAGAACACACGAGGATTATAAAATGGAAAAAATGAAAGCGCTGGTAAAGGCCAAGGCCGAAGTCGGGATCTGGATGGAAGAGATCCCCGTGCCCGAGGTCGGCCATAACGATATTCTGATCAAGGTCGGCAAGACCGCCATCTGCGGCACCGACATCCACATCTACAACTGGGACGCCTGGGCGGCCAAGACCATTCCCGTGCCCATGGCCGTCGGGCATGAGTTCGTGGGGCGCATCGTGGCCATGGGCTCCGAGGTGCGCGGGCTCAAAGTCGGCGATCGGGTTTCCGCCGAAGGGCATATCACCTGCGGCCACTGCCGCAACTGCAAGGCTGGCAAGCGCCATCTGTGCCGCAACGCCATCGGCGTGGGAGTCAATCGTCCGGGTTGCTTCGCCGAGTACGTCTGCGTTCCGGCCGTCAACGCCTTCAAGATCCCCGACACCATCTCCGGCGACGTGGCCGCCATGCTCGACCCGCTTGGCAACGCCACGCACACCGCCCTGTCCTTCGATCTGGTCGGCGAGGACGTGCTCATCACCGGAGCCGGCCCCATCGGTATCATGGCCGCGGGGATAGCCCGTTTCTGCGGAGCCCGCCACGTGGTCATCACCGACGTCAACGACTACCGCCTGGACCTGGCCCGCAAGATGGGCGTCAGCCGCGCCGTCAACGTCGGCAGCGAGTCCCTGGCCGAGACCATGGCCGACCTGCACATGTCCGAAGGCTTCGACGTGGGCCTTGAGATGTCCGGAAACCCCCACGCCTTCCGTGAGATGCTCGCGCAGATGAACCACGGCGGGCACATCGCCCTGCTCGGCATCATGCCTGAGGACACGGCCATCGACTGGGGACAGGTCGTGTTCAAGGGCCTGAAGCTCAAGGGCATCTACGGCCGCGAAATGTTCGAAACCTGGTACAAGATGACGGCCATGCTGCAGAGTGGATTGGACATGAGCCCGGTCATCACCCACAGCTTCGCGGCCGAGGACTTCCAGAAGGGCTTCGACGTCATGCGCTCGGGCAAATCCGGCAAGGTCATCCTGGACTGGAACGCCTGATTTCGGGCGGAGAAGAGGGGCAAAAGGCATGGATTCCCGCCTGCGCGGGAATGACACGGATACTGTGCCGAAGTTCTGCGTGGCGTTACAGGGGCCTGCAAGGCATGGTGCACAACCTTCGCGGGCGTTAAGCGGATGTTTTGTTGAATCTTTGTGTGTTATTGCAAGGGCCTGTGCCCCGCTACAGTGTCATCCCCGCGCAGGCGGGGATCCATGCTCATGCGCGAGGTCGGTGCGTTTTTGGGCAAGGTCATCCCCGCGAAGGCGGGGATGCATGCCTTTTCGTCTTTCAGCCTCCGGTCCAGGGCAGTGATGCCTGTATCACCTTGCTTCGGAACCCGGGCCCTGACATACTCTTTCCGGTACCGCACCATCCCCAATCAAGGAGCCGCTCATGCGCCACACCATCTCCGCCCTGGTCCAGAACAAGCCCGGCGTCCTGGCCGCCATGGCCCAGGTCTTCCAGCGCCACGACATCAACATCCGTTCCATCTCCTGCGGGGAGACCGAGCGCGAGGACGTGTCGCGCATGATCATCTGCGTCGAGCCCGACGAGGGGAAAATCAGGGCCGTGACCGACGAAATCGAGTCCCTGGAATTTGTCATGCGCCTGGAGGACCTTGCGGGGCAGGATCTCATGGACCGCGAACTGGTCATGATCAAAGTACGCATCACCAAGGACACGGTCAGCCGGATTCTGCAGATTTTCGAGGTTTTTCGGGCCAACGTCATCGACATGGGCAACGAAACCATCTCCGCTGAGCTTTCCGCGCCCCAGGGCAAGGTCGCGGGGCTGATCCGCACCCTGGCCCCGCACGGCATCCAGTCCCTGAGCCGCACCGGGCTCATCGCGCTGTCGCGGGGTGACGGCTGATGGCGGCCCCCGTAGCGCCCGTGCAATCCCTGGAACGAATGGTGGAGCTGGTCCGCTCCCGCCAAACGCCCGTGCGCGTGGTCATCGCCGCCTGCGCCGAACCCAACGCCGTCCTGGCCGGGCTTGAGGCCTCGCGGCAGGGGCTGGCCGAGCCCGTTTTTGTCGGCGACGTGGAACGCATGCGCGGCCTGCCGGAGCTGACCGGGGAGAATTTCGACGCCTTTGAATGCGTGCACGAGCCCGACGACAAGGCGGCCCTGGCGGCCAGCCTTGATCTGCTGCACGAGGGGCGCGCCCAGTTTCTGATGAAGGGCGGGGTCAAGACCGACGTGCTGCTGCGCGCCGTGCTCGGTCGCAAGCGCGGCAGCGCCGGATTGCTCAGCCACATCGGGGTCTTTCCGCATCCGCGAGAGGAGCGTTTGCTCATCGTCACCGACGCAGGCGTGAACATCGCGCCGTCGCTGACGCGCAAGATCGACATCATCAACAACGCCGTGGCCGTGGCCAAGAAGCTGGGCATGGAGCCGCCCCGGGTGGCCGTGCTCTCGGCCACGGAAAAGGTATCCTACAACGACATGGTCTCCAGCAAGGATGCGGACATCCTGGCCAAGCTCTGCCGCATGGGCATCTTCGGCGACGCCGTCGTCGGCGGGCCTTTCGCGCTCGACATCGCGGTGTCGCGGGAAAAGGCCCAGGCCAAGGGCGTGGACCATCCCGCCGCCGGCCGCGCGGACATTCTCTGCTCGCCCAACATCGTCACCGGCAATGTGCTCTACAAGGCCGTGACCAGTCTCATGGACCTGCCCATGGCCGGTATTGTCGTTGGGGCCAGCTATCCTCTGGTCGTGCCTTCGCGCGGGGATTCCGAGCGCTCCAAATTCTACGCCCTGGCCCTGGCGGCATTTCTGGCCGGAACAGAGGCGTGACAATATTAAATCTGAAATTTCAAATTCATTTCCTGCCGGGATTTGCCGGAGTGCCCTCGCAATAGCGATGCAATTTTGGCATGTTGTCCGGCGTCATCCCCGTCAGAGCGCTGATTCCTCCCGGCAATGCCCGCCCCACGGGGGCTTATGCGCCCTTGACTGACCGCGACCGAGTTTTATTTTTCATACGTCCCGGGAACGTTCCGGGCTGTATGAAATTCTATTAAGCTGGTCACGAAAGGAGGTTGGCCATGACACTGATGAAATGGGATCCCTGGCGGGAAGTTGAGGACATGTTCGATCGGTACACCAAGGCCGTAGGTTGGCCGCGCGGAGGGCAGGAGGCCCTTGCGTCGAGTGACTGGACCCCGCGGGTGGATATTGCCGAGACCGAAACGGAGTTTTTGATCAAGGCCGATATTCCCGGCGTGGAGAAGGACCATGTCAAGGTGTCGCTGGAGAACGGAGTGTTGACCATTCAGGGTGAGCGCAAGACAGAGAAGGAGGAGAAGGACAAGAAGTTCCACCGTGTGGAACGATTCACCGGAACCTTCATGCGCCGTTTCACCGTGCCTGAGAATGTCGACCCGGAAGGCATCAAGGCGGTGTTCAAGGAAGGCATGCTGCATCTGCATCTGCCCAAGACGGCAAAGGCGAGCCCCAAGGCCATCGACATTCACGTCGATTGAAAAGACCTTGGCGGACTGTTCGCTAAAGCTCACCCCCAGGACCGGCCCAAGCGCCGGTCCTTTCATTTGGCGCGCAGTATCCTGGCCGCCCGTTCGAGGTGTTCGAGCAATGATTTTTGAGCGTGGGCGGCGTGCTCGGGGCGGGTGTCCAGTTCGTGCATGATCGCGAGGAGTTGCGGGTCTTGAACGTGCGTGCTTGTGATCAGGACCGGGCGCGAGGTGTCTTTCGTGCTGAAAAAATTCCAGGCCAGAGGCGTTTTCTCGTCGCGAAATGGCCAGTTCAATTTGAGCCGCAGCAGATCAGCCAGGGCCCTTTTCCCGTCTTCGGCGAGGGCGTCCGCATCCAGGGCAAAGCCCAGGCGGCTTTCAACGGCGCCCACCATCGCGGCCAGAAAGCGATGTTCCGGAATGATCAGGCCGTATTCATACCAGTCATCCAGCACCTCGCGCGCCAGGCGCTTGATTCTGGATTCAAGCTCGTCATAACTTGGGCAGAAGAAGTACTTGCAGGCCGCGCCGCCGTAAAAGCTCAGCCCGCGCCAATCAATACCGCCGTTCCCGAGAGCCAGGGGATGCAGCAGGCAGCCCACGCGTTCGCCCTCGTCGCGGATCAGGCCGACAAAGACGCAGTGATGAAAATCCCTGGTGGGCGCGGAAGCCCCTTCGATGCGTAAGCGTTCCTGCTCAAAGGCGAGGAGGCCGTCGATGGTGCGCGGGACAGAGGCGAAGGAGTTCGTCCGCGCGCAGAGGATGGCGTGCAGCCGTTCACGGGACAGGTCCGCCATGTTGTAGAGCCCGCAGCAGCTGCCGCAGGACACGCACGTTCCGGTCTGGCAGAGATAGACCTGGCCCCGGACCTCTTTGTCTTCGGGAAGAGTTGTCATTTTTGACCTCCATGACCCGCGCTGGCTATCCCAAAGCCCTGGCCGTGGCAACGCCGCCGATTCGCCGGGGGTGCCTTCTATTTCGTGGCCTGCCCGCGAATGCCCGCGCCAAAAAAAAGGGAAGAACCGGAGTCCTTCCCTGTGACGTTTCGGCGGCGAAGCCTTACCATTTGCGCTCGTATTTGTTGCGCAGCAGGATGGCCAGGGCGTTCATGGACAAAAGGACGACCAAGAGGACGATGATGCCCGCGGAGGTGCGCTCGGTGAAGGCTCGTATCGATTCCGATGACCACACATAGATCTGGGCCGGGAGCACGGTGGCCGCGCTGGTCAGGCCGCGCGGCATGTCCTGGATGTAGGCGACCATGCCGATGATCAGAAGCGGCGCGGTCTCGCCGATGGCGCGGGCCAGGCCGATGATCGTTCCGGTCAGGATGCCAGGCAGGGACAGCGGCAGGATGTGGTCCCAGACCACCTGCCAGTGCGTCGCGCCAAGGGCCAGGGCTCCCTCGCGGATGGAGTCCGGGATGGCCCGGATGGCCGCACGGGTGGAGATGATGATGACCGGCAGGGTCATGAGGGCAAGGGTCAGGCCGCCCACCAGGGCGGATGAGCGGGGCAGCCCCATGAAATTGATGAAGATCGCCAGGCCCAGAAGGCCGAAAAGGATGGACGGGATGGCCGCCAGGTTGTTGATGTTGACTTCGACGATATGCATCAGCCGATTGTCCGGAGCGAATTCTTCCAGGTAGATGGCGGCCATGACTCCCGCCGGGAAGCTGAAGATAAAGGTGATGCCCAAAAGATAGATCGTCCCCACGGCCGCGGACAGAATGCCCGCCATTTCCGCCAGCTTGGAGTCTCCGTTGGTGAAGAAGCCGATGTTGAAGACCTTCTTGATCGAGCCCTCGGCCACAAGTTCGTCCACCAGGGCGATTTCCTTGGGTTTCAGCCGGTTGGGCTTGTTCTTGATGTATTGGTCCACCTCGGCGTTGGCCAACACCCAGACTTCGGAGGTCGTGCCCAGCAGTTGCGGGTTTTCACGCAGCTGCATGGGCAGAATGCGGGTCACCCCGCGACTGACCAGCGGGACGAGCCTTTTGTCCAGGGCGGATCTGGGGTTGTCGTAGATCGACTCTGAAAAGGCGACATTGGCCCGGATTTCGGTCTGCATGAAGGCCGTGTAGCCCTGACGGATGATGTCCGCGAAGAAGACGACCAGAAAGATTCCGGCAACGGAAATGGCCATGAAGGAGATGACCTTGAACTGGCTCTCCGAGTTTTTGCGTTTGCGCAGGCTGCGCGGGTCGATGGGCATGCTCACGTGAGGCTCCTATTCGTATCTTTGGCGGAACTTTCGAATGACTGTCAGGGAGACGATGTTCAAGCACAGGGTCAGGACCAAAAGTACCAGGCCGAGGCCGAATGCGGCCAGCGTCTCGGGGCTGTCAAAGGACTGGTCCCCGGTCAGGGCATCGACGATGCGCACGTTGACCGTGGTCATTCCCTCCAGCGGGTTCCAGGTCAGGTTCGGCTGCAGGCCGGCGGCCATGACCACGATCATGGTTTCCCCGACGGCGCGCGACACGGCCAAGAGACAGGCCGAGACAATGCCCGGCAGCGCGGCGGGCAGGACGACCCGCTTGATGGTCTCGGAAGGATAGGCCCCAAGGGCAAGGGAGCCTTCGCGCAGACTCTGTGGCACGGAACTGATCACGTCGTCGGACAGGGAGGAGACAAGGGGAATGATCATGATGCCCATGACCAGACCGGGGCTCAGCGCGTTGGTGTAGTCGGCGCTTATGCCCACCTTGTCGGCCAGATTCACGATCAGCGGACTGACCGTTATGGCCGCGAAAAATCCGTACACGACGGTGGGGATGCCGGCCAGGATTTCAAGGGCGGGCTTGGCCACCCTTCTGACCGCGAGGGACGCGTACTCGGACATGCAGATGGCCGACATCAGGCCCACGGGGATGGCCACGCACATGGCGATGGCCGTGATCATGAACGTGCCCGCGAAAAGGGGGACCGATCCGAAGAGGGGCTGAATGTTGCCATCGTCGTCAATGGTCGCCGCGTCGGGGTTCCAGGTCGTTCCAGTCAGGAAGTCCCAGAAGTTGACGATGCGAAAAAAATGAACCGCCTCGAAGATGATGGACATGACGATGCCGATGGTCGTCAGGATGGATATGAGCGACGCTACCAGCAGAATGCTGGTAATGGTCTTTTCCAGTGCCGTGCGGACCCGCAGACTCGGTCGGATGGCCTTGAGCGCGAGCCAGATGCTGCCTGCGCCAAGGATCAGGATCGCGGCCGCGAGCATGGTCCAGGGTACCTCGACGAGGTCGAAGAGGTCGAGAATGGAGCCTATCACGCTGATCAGGACAGCGGGCATGAGCATCTTGCTGACGGCATACCATCCAAACAGATTTTCCGATGCCTTGTATCTGGCGTTTGGGTCCTGTTGCGCGCGAATTTTCCTGCGGCCAAGGAAATAACCGAAAAGCGCCAATGGCAGAAGACCGGCAAAAAGATATTGGGCCAGGTAGGTTGTGGTCACGAGGTTCCTCGCATGTTGTCGGGCGCGGCAAAGGGCCGATCCGCAAGCTGGCGGTTCGGCCCTGTGCAGGTTTTTCTTTCTTGACTATTTCTTCAGGTCGTCGAGGGTCAGCTTCTTCTTGGCAAGCACGTTCTCGCGAGTCTGGGCACGCTCTGCCTCGGGCAGCGGAATGAGGCCGATGGACTTCAGCAGGCCGTCCTTGCCGATCATCTTCTCGCTCATGAACAGTTCCACGTATTCCTTCAGGCCGGGGATGGCGTCGTAGTGGGCGTTCTTGACGTAGAAGAACAGGGAGCGGGAGATGGGGTACTGACCGGAAGCGACGGAATCGGGATTCGGAGTCACGCCGTTGATGGCGGTGCCCTGGATGGAGTCGGAGTTTTCTTCCAGGAAGCTGTAGCCGAAGATGCCGAAGGCGTCCTTGTCATTGACCAGCTTCTGCACGATCAGGTTGTCGTTCTCACCGGCGGGAACGTAAGCGTTGTCCTGACGAATCTCGTGGTAGCCTTTCTTGTAGCCTTCCTTCTTGCCGAAGATCTTTTCTACGACCATTTCTTCGAAGGCGTCACGGGTGCCGGAAGAGGTGGGCGGGCCGTAGAAGACGATCTTGCGGGCGGGAAGATTGGGGTTGATCTCGTTCCACATCTTGTAGGGGTTCGGGACGAGCTTGCCGTCGACCATGATGTGGCCGGCAGTAGCCATGGCCAGTTCTTCAAGGGTGATGCTCATGGGAGCGTTGACCTTGCTCTGAGCGACGGCGATGCCGTCAAAGCCGATCTTGGCCTCCGAGATGTCGGTCACGCCGTTTTTGGCGGCATTTTCGAATTCACTGGTCTTCATGCGGCGCGAAGAGTTGGCGATGTCGGGGGTGTTTGCACCCATGCCGGCGCCAAAAAGCTTGTGGCCTCCGCCGGAACCAACGGATTCGACCACAGGTGCGGGAAATTTGGTGGTTGCACCCAGTTCTTCAGCTACGTAGCTGGAGAAGGGGAAAACTGTGGACGATCCGGCAATTTTAACCTGATCGCGGGCATGTGCCATGCCGGTGCCGACCAGCAGCAGGGCCAGGACGAAGATTGCTTTGTTCAGAAAACGGTTCATGAGGGTGCCTCCTTGGCTATGTTTCAAATTCAGGGTTGCGTTGTTGCGCTGGAGGTCTTTCTAGAGGGGGTTTGTTACAGGATGTTGAGGCGATTGTGACAGGATCGTGACAAAGTGTTTGGCCTTCGAGCGTCCGGGTTTAAAGAAAAGCCTGTTGGTTCCGACCCCGCCCCCTCTTTAATGTGCCGCCGAGCATTCCTGACTCAGCGCGAAACGACGAAACCCCGCACTGCGGGGTTTCGTCGTTTCGGAATGTGTTTTGGAGAGCCGGAGCCTGTGTTATGCGGCTTCCGCCAGCTGTGCCCTGCGGCCAATCCACATGCTGCCGAGGATGATGCCGGAGCCGATCAGCAGAGCCAGACACATGGAGGCGAAGCTGACCTTGTCCAGAAGGTTCAGCGTGTTCGGCCCCATGTTCATGACTCCAAGCTTCACGAGATACGTGGGCAAGGCCAGGCCCCTGCTGACCGCGACGATGAGCATGATCGTGGCCATGACCATCTTGATCATGTGCGGGCGGACATAGGTGGTGCCGATGGCGCCGAGCTGAACGCCAAGCAGCGAGCCGCCGAGAATGATGAGCACGAGGCGGATGTCGACCATGCCGTGCATGGCCCAGTTGATGGAGCCGCCCAGACCCATGGCGAAGGCGATGACCAGTTCCGTGGCCGAGGCCATGAGGCCGGGTACGCCGATGACATAGATCATGCCGGGCACGCCCACGAATCCGCCGACGGCGATGGTCGCGGCAAGCATGCCGGTGGCGAAGCCCACGGGCAGGGTGAACCACAGGGAGATGCGCAGGCCCGAGCGGGGGAAGTTGATCATGGGCCACAGCTCGATCTTTTGCAGTCGCTTGGCCAGAGCGGTCGTTTCCTCGACGCCGCCGCAACGGGCGCACTTGATGGCGTCCTTCATGACGTATCCGCCGACAAAAACGAGGACAAAGACGAACGACAGGCTGACATAGAGGTCAGAACCGGCAGCTCCCCACATATCGAGGATGATGCGCTGGATCTGGATGCCGAACTGGACGCCGATGCCGGCCGAGGCGGCCATGATCAGGCCCATTTTCACGTCGACCTGCCCGTAACGGAAGCGCTTGATCGCTCCGACCAGGGCTTTAGGGAATTTGTGGCACATGTTGCTGGCCACCGCCACCGTGCCGGGCACGCCGAGGCTCATCATGCCGGGAGTGAGCACGAAGGCTCCGCCGGAACCGATGAAGCCGCTGACCAGGCCTCCGATGAAGCCGACCAGGAACAGAAAAATGATCGCCATTGCGCTCAGATCGATGAATTTGGTAGCGTCAAGACTCAAGATATCCATTGTTGTGTCTCCTGCAATGCGTTGGTTCAGGCGTTGAGAACGGGGCGCTGGGCCGGGCGCTTGGTGGCTTCGACGGTCTTTCTGGCATCCTTGCGTATGGCGGAAATGCCGAGAACGGACCACAGGTTGCTCGCGAACTCGCCATGCAGGTATGACACGGCAAAAACCGTGGCGATGGGGCCCGCGGCCCAGAAGGATCCCTGGGCGAAGTGCGCTGCGATGTTGTCTCCGAAGGTGAAGAAGCCCGTGTAAAAGGCTGCGGTAAGCGTGCCGAAGAGGATGGTACGTCCGATAGGTTTTTTGTCCGATTGAGATGTGGCCATTGTATTCTCCATGTTGTTGTTTACCGCTTGCAGCGGGTGTTTTGTGAGGGGAATCCTACGGTCGTCCATTAAGGGAAGTCCCTCCCGCTGCATACGCGTGGGCACGTGACTGCCGCGCCGACGGCCGCGAGGGGAGTTGACAGGCCGTGGTCAAGGGACACCGTGCTTCATCGCTGCCGCGATGAGCCCCGGCGTGGACCGTGCACAGCGCCTTTTCCATGTTGGTGTAGATGTGGTCCCGGCCGATCTTGTCCAAGAGCCCGCTGCGGTCCATGATGGCCATGACCGTGTCGTTGACTCCCGCCAGGGAAATATCCACTCCCCGGCTTCGGCAGCGCTCGACGACCAGGCTCAGCGCTTCTTCACCAGAGGCATCCATGTCGTTGATGCCCTTGGCCACCAGCACGATGTGCTTGAGACGCTTCTTGGAAAGCAGACGCTTGGTGATGGCCTCGTCCAGGAAGCTGGCGTTGGCGAAAAACAGGGGCCCGTTGAAGCGGACCATGTCCACGTGCGTGCACAGGTCCAGTCCGAAGCGGGTCGCGTCGCGCAGTTCCCCTTGCTCGGTTCGAGCCAGGGAACTGACCGAGGGGCGCATGTTGCGGTACAGGAATACGCCAAGGGACAGGATAACGCCGATCATGATGCCCTTGTCCAGGTGCGGCGCGAAGGCCAGGGTGGCCAGAAAGGTGATGATGGAAATGGCGCCGTCGTATTTTGCGACCTTCCATGAGTGCAGGAAGCCCGCAGGCTGGATGAGCCCGATGACGGCCATCATGATCACCGCGGCCAATGTGCACTGCGGCAGGTGGTGGAGCAGCGGCGTGAAGAAGAGCAGCGCCGCGAGCACGAACGCGCTGGTGAACACGCTCGCGAACCCGGTCAGGGCTCCGGCCTGCAGATTGACGGCGGAGCGGGAGAAGGACCCGGAAACGGGATAGCTTCTGCCGAAAGCGCCCACAATATTGGCGAGCCCCTGGCCGATGAGTTCCTGATTCGGGTCCAGACTCTGGCCGGTTTTCGCGGCCATGGCCTTGGCGATGGATATGGCTTCCATGAATCCGAGCAGGGCGATGATGGCGGCGTTCGGGAGGAGCCTGAGCATGACCCCGAGATCGAAATGCGGGACGCTCAGGGCGGGCAGACCGCCGGGCACCGCGCCAACCACGGATCCGCCGCCGATCATGGTCATGGCCATGGGATCAAGAGGCGCATTGCCGACGCCAATGCGCCACGTCCGGCCGTCGTTTACCGTCCCCGAGGGCAGGGGGCTGCCTTCGGGATAGAATTTCATGCCGCCGTTGGCTCCGGGCACGCCCTGGAAAAGCATGCCGCGCAGCGAGGCCTTTATGTTTTTGGCCTGGTTTTTGGCGATGTCCATTTCCAGAGCCAGGCGGCGCAGTTCATGTTCTCCGTCAACCATGGCGAAGCGTTCGTTGTGTTTTTCGGCTTCTTCCATGGCCACCGTCAGGGCCGTGCGCTTGGCGGCCAGATCGATTTGGGCCTGCATGGCCGCGTTGTAGGCGTCGATGGCCTCATTCGCCTGGGGCGCGGCCAGGGATGCGACGCCGATCGTGGTGTTGTGCTCGAAGCCGGTGCCCCAGGCGAAGACGGTGGTCAGGGCCACGGCCACCAGCACGTTGGGGACGCGCGGAGTTACGCGCTTCAGCAGATACATGAGCGCAAAGGCAAAGACACCGAGGGCCAATGTCGGCCAGTGCGTGTAATGCATGGCCGCCTGCGCGACATTGATGATTGTCTGGTAGTGATGTTCGGCGCTGTCAACGGACACGCCGAACATCTTGGAGAGCTGGCTGGTGGCGATGATGATGGCCGCCGCATTGGTGAAGCCGGCCACCACGGGATGGGAGAGGAAGTTGACGACCAGGCCCAGCCGCAAAACGCCGAGGGACAGCTGGAAGATGCCCACAGCCAGGGCCAGCAGCACGGCGTAGGCGATGTAGCTTTCGCTGCCCGCCGTGGCCAGGGGTTCGAGGCTGGCGGCGGTCATGAGCGAGACCACGGCCACCGGTCCCGTGGAGAGCTGACGGCTGGAGCCGAACAGCGCGGCGACGAGCGGCGGCAGGAAGGACGCGTAGAGTCCGTAGTACGGAGGCAGTCCGGCGAGCTGGGCGTAGGCCATGCTCTGTGGAATGAGCACCAGGGCCACGGTCAGGCCGGCCATGAAGTCCATTTTGAGATTTTCGGTGGAATACGTTTTGATCCAGCCGAAAAATGGAACCATTCTCAGTACAAGGGTGCCCATTTTGCCTCCTTCGCCGTCAAGGTGCGGTCCTTGGCGGAAGTGCTCCGGATTTGCGTGGGAGCGGGGATGAGATCGCAGGTGTGAGTCCGCATCATTTTACCGTGAACAGGGCCAGCCCGGTCTGGCCGACGACCTGTTCGCCTTCCTCGGGTTCGCTCAGGATGAACTCGATTCTTCCGCAGGCGCGCACGAGTTCACTGACAGCCTCTTCGATGCCGCCGAATCTGACTTCGTGAGCGACGTGCAGGTTCATCCGCGCCGCGCTTTCGGACCAGGAGGAGGCTGCCTGGGAGGACATTTGCGTAAAGGAATCCCGCCATTTCTGGTCGGCGCTACGCATGCCGATGCTCAGGAGCAAAAGATCGCTCCCCATCCTTTCGGCCACGCTCAAGGCGTATTCCCGTAGGCGAGGGGAAAAGGAGCAGCCATGCCCGATGACCAGAATGCGTCTGCGGCCGGTCGCCGGCGGAGTGACCACATCGGCGGCGAGCATCTGCTCTCCGGCCTCGGCCAGGGCGACCGCCTCGCTGTAATCCGCCAGGCGGTCCTGAACGGACCTCGCCCTGCGCAGTGACGGGGCGCCTGTCTGCATCGAATTTCGTAACCAATTGCGCGGCATGTGTGTGCTCCTGATCGTTGCTGTGATGGCCTAGCGTGCCTGCAAGGTCGTGCGGGGGCGTTTTTCGGCGTTCTTGGCCGCTTCGGCCCGAGCCTTGGGCTGTGGCCCATCTCCTTTGAGCAGGAGTTTGGCTTCTTCGCTCAGGTTGCGTTCCGCAAATGCTGTGGCCGCATAGTTCGTTTCGATGGTTTCACGGATGGTGCTCATTTTGCTAACCTCGTGTTAAATGTGTTGCGACAGCCTAAACAAGGCTCGTGCCATGTTTGCTTTTTTTCTAGGCGTCTGTAATTGTTGATTTTAATTTGAAGTGGATGCGGGGTTGGATTTCGTGCAGTGTTGCATATTGCAGCGCCTGATCGTGAAAACCATAACAAGGTCCAGTTGCCGGGGTTGGTGCAGTTTGCAGCGCTGTTGCAATCTGCAACAAAGAGCTGAAATGAAGCGGACTGGGCACAGGGGATGGGATGATGTTTTTTCGCAAACAGGAACTTGAAGCTCCGGTACAACCGGCGGACCCGACGGGATTACGGGAGAAATGTCGACAGGCGGAGCTGCCCGAGGCCGTGGGCGTCGCCGTCGAATCCGAAATCAGCCGCATGGAGAAGACCGATGCGGCGGTGGCGGAATACTCCATCGGGCTCAATTATGTGGAGACCCTTCTTTCGTTGCCGTGGAACGCCGTGACCCAGGACAATCTGGACCTGGCGCAGGCCGCGGAAGTCTTCGACGGAAGCCATGCGGGTCTGGGGCAGGTCCGGGAGCGTGTGCTTGAGCATCTGGCGTCGAGAGTGCTGCATTCCAAACGGCAGGCCTCGCTGCTCATCGTCGACGACGAGCCCATTGCCCGCTCCAACCTGCGCCATGTGCTGGCGCGGGAAGGGTATGCGGTGGAGGTCGCGGCCAACGGCGAAGAGGCTATGGCCCTTCTTGCCCGTCAGGAGTTCGATTGCATCGTCACGGACCTGAAGATGGACCGCATGGACGGCATGCAGCTCCTTGAGGCGGCCAGGGCCGTGGCTCCGGAGACGAAATTCATTCTGGTCACGGGATACGCCACGGTGGACACCGCTGTGCAGGCCTTAAAGACCGGGGCCGTGCATTATCTCTCAAAACCCATAGATCTCAACGAATTGCGGGAGGCGGTGCGTTCGGCGCTGCTCTCTCGCACGCACCGCTATTCCAATCGTTCGCCGATCCTGTGCTTTGTCGGACCTCCGGGCGTGGGCAAGACCTCGGTCGGAAAGGCCATCGCCGAAGCCCTCGGACGGCGCTTCTATCGCATGTCCCTGGCCGATCTGCGCGACGAGGCCGAGCTGCGCGGACACCGTCGGACCTATGTCGGGGCCATGCCCGGGCGCATCATCCAGGCTTTGAAGAGCGTGGGCGTGCGCAATCCGGTCTTCATGCTCGATGAGATGGACAAGATCGGCCAGGACGTGAAAGGCGATCCGGCCATGGCCATGCTCGAAATCCTGGATCCGGAACAGAACGCGCGCTACGTGGACCGCTACCTGGAGATGCCCTTCGATCTGTCCGAGGTGCTCTTCATCGCCACAGCCAACGGGGTCGAGCGCCTGGCCGGGCCGCTTCTGGACCGGCTGGAGGTGGTGCAGTTCTCGGGATACTCCGAGGGCGAAAAGCTCGACATCGCGACCCGCTTCCTGTTGCCGCGCCAGCTGCGCGGGCACGGTCTGATCAGCCCGTATCCCACGATTCTCCCCGAGGCCCTGGTGCGCATCATCCGCGAGTACACCAACGAGTCCGGAGTGCGGGGCCTTGAGCGCGAGATCGCGCGGATGTGCCGTAAGCTGGCCCGGCTGCGTCTGGACGGAGGGGCCGAGGCCGTGGCCGCGCCCGTGGGAAGCGAGGGCGCGGCGGTCCTGCTCGGACCTGCGCGGTTTCGCCATGACGACGCCAAGGCAGGAGGTTTGGTCGGCACCGCCACCGGCCTGGTCTGGTCGGAAACGGGCGGTGAGATCATCTTTGTCGAGGCCACGCGCATGAGGGGGCCGGGCCAGCTCATCCTGACCGGCTCCCTTGGCGGCGTGCTCAAGGAGTCGGCCCAGATCGCGCTCAGCTTCATCCGCAGCAACGCGGGGACGCTTGGCGTCGAGCCGGATTTTTTCGAGGGGCACGACATCCACATCCACATCCCGGCCGGGGGCATCGCCAAGGATGGTCCTTCAGCCGGGCTGACCATCGCCGTGGCCCTGGTCTCCCTTTTGACGGGGCGTCCGGCACGCTCGGACGTCGCCCTTTCCGGGGAACTGTCCCTGGTTGGCCGGGTGCTGCCCGTCAGCGGGGTGCGCGAGAAGATTCTGGCCGCCTTGCGCGGACGGGCGGCCATGGTCGTGCTCCCCGAGGCCAACGCGGCCGATGTCGAGGCCCTGCGCGAAAGTGTCGCGGACCTGCCTCCGGTGGTGCTGGTGGGGCGGGTCGAGCAGGCCCTGGCGGTGGTCATGAGCAGTCAGGAGGGCGAGCCATGTACGGAGTGATCTCGCGATTTGCCAGCGGCAAGATCCGGCGCATCGTCCTTTTCGGCATGATTTTGTCCGTGCTTGGGTTTTCGGTGCTCGGAGCCATCTCCTACCGGTATCTGCTGCAGATCGAGGACGCCCTTGCCCTGGCCGAGGTCGTGGACGATTTGAGCAGTGAGATTCTGGAAATCCGCCGGTACGAGAAGAACTACCTGCTTTACGCGCTGGAAGAGGATTACCTTGAAACCCTGCGCTACTGCGACAAGGCCCTGTCCATCATCGAACGCATCGAGCCCCGGGAAGGCGGTTTGATCGGCGCCGACCTGAAGGGACGGGTGACCCTGGTCCAGCTTCGGGATGACCTGCTCCGTTACAAGGAGCTGTTTTCGATCATCGCCACCCAGCCGGGGAGCAACAATGACGAGAACGATCCCCAGGGCGTCGAACTGCGCGACCAGGGCAAGGATCTGGTCGATGTGGTGCGGCAGTTCGTGCTCTACCAGCGCGAACGCATTCTGGACATTGTCGGGACCCTGAAACATCAGCTGGCCTTGGCTATTGGAGCCTTCACGGGCGTGGCCATATTTTTTTCCTGGCTGGTCGGGCGGAGGATTTTCGGCGCGCTCGGCATCATCGAGCACTCCACGCGCCAGATCGTGCAGGGCAATTTCAAGCCTCTGCCCCTGCCGGACACCAGCGATGAAACGCGGGGCGTGGTGGAGGCCTTCAACCACATGATCGAGGAACTCGAACGCAGGCAGAATCAGCTCCTGCAGGAAAAGAAGCTGGCCTCGCTCGGCGTCCTGACCTCGGGCATCGCCCATCAGCTCAACAATCCGCTCAACAACATCTCCACCTCCTGTCAGATCCTGCAGGAAGACCTGGAGGCGGCCCTGCCCGTCGATCAGGCATTGACCCGGCAGATGCTCGACAACATCTATCAGGAAGTCAGCCGCTCGCGCGACATCGTCAAAGGGCTTCTCGAATTCGCCCGGGAAACGGAATTCTGTCTCAAGCCCGTGCCGCTGCATGCGGTCGTGCAGCGGGCGGTGACACTGGTTTCAAGCGAAGTGCCGTCGGGAGTGCGCATCCTGACCGAGATTCCGGATCACATTAAGCTTCCCCTCGACAGCCAGCGCTTTCAGGAGGTGCTTTTGAACCTGATGATAAACGCCATCCACGCCATAAGCCCCCCCGGAGTGATCTCCCTCTCCGCAAGGTCCGACCCCGGGTCGGGGGAGGCGGTGCTGCAAGTGACCGATACCGGCGGGGGCATCTCGCCGGAACATCTGGGCCGCATCTTCGATCCCTTCTTCACGCTCAAGGACACGGGCACGGGCCTTGGCCTGTCGGTGGTGTTCGGCATCATCAAGAAGCACGGGGGCACCATCAGCGTCGAGAGCCGGATGGGCGAAGGCACCACGTTCACCCTGCACTTGCCCCTCGGCGGTGACACTTCGGGGGCATCGTGAGCGCCCAGGATGTCCACGGCCGCGTTCCGGAGCCGTCAACGCCCCCGCAGGCCAGGATTCTGGTGGTCGATGACGAGCATATCTCGCGCGACAATCTGGCGCTGGCGCTGGCGCGGCAAGGGCACGACACCGTGACCGCTTCCGGCGGGACCGAAGCGCTCGGCCTGTTGCGGGAGTCGGACTTCGACATGGTCCTGACCGACCTGATGATGGAGGGGATGGACGGCCTGGCTCTGTTGCGGGAGGTCAAGTCCCGTCATCCCGATGTCGAGGTCGTGGTCATCACCGGATATCCCACGGTGGATACGGCCGTGGAGGCCATGCGGGCCGGAGCGTACGACTATCTGGCCAAGCCGTACCGCATCGACGAGGCCAGGCTGCTGGTGCACAAGGCGCTGGAAAAGCGCAGGCTCAAGCTGGAGGTGGCGCGTCTGCGCGAGCAGTTGCGCGAGCGGACCCTGCCCGTGCCCATGCTTGGCGCGGCTCCGTGCATGGTTGAACTGAAACGGACCATCGCCCAGGTCGCGCCCTCGGACGTGACGGTGCTGATCCTGGGCGAGACCGGGACGGGCAAGGAGGTGGCGGCGCGCATGGTGCACCTCTTCAGCCGACGCTCCGAGGCCCGCTTTCTGGCCATCAACTGCGGCGCGTTCAACGAGGAGTTGCTCGAAAGCGAGCTTTTCGGACATGAACAGGGCGCTTTTTCCGGAGCCACGCGGCAGAAGAAGGGCCTTTTCGAGGCGGCCGAGGGCGGCACGCTTTTTCTCGACGAGGTGGGGGAAATGTCGCTGGCCATGCAGGTCAAGCTCCTGCGCGCCGTGCAGGAGCGATGCATCCGCCGGGTGGGCGGCACCGCCGACATTCCCGTGGACGTGCGGCTCGTGGCCGCGACCAACAAGGATTTGAAGACCGAGGTCGAGACGGGCCGTTTCCGTCAGGATCTGTATTTTCGCCTGAACGTGCTGGTGCTGAACATGCCGCCGCTGGTGCAGCGGCGCGAGGATCTGCCCCTGCTGGCGCGCTATTTCGCGGAGAAGGCCAGCCGGGAGACCGAGCGCCCCGCGCCGGGCATCTCCGACGAGGTCATGGAGATCCTCGGCCGTTACGCCTTTCCGGGCAATGTCCGCGAGCTGCAGAACGTCATCGAGCGGGCCGTGGTCTTCTGCAACGGCGATGAGATCCGTCCGGCGCATCTCTCGCCGGAGCTGCGCGAAGTATCGATGCATGTCAGCCGGGCGGGAGACAGGCAGCCCATGACCCTGGAAGAGTGCGAGCGGGAGCAGATCCGGTGGACCCTGGAGCATGCGGCGGACAATCGCACCCTTGCCGCCAAGCTGCTGGGCATCGACCGGGCCTCCCTGTGGCGCAAGATCAAACGTCACGGCTTGTAGGCCGGAGGCTTGGCATGGAACCCTCGTCCCTTGATTGCGCCGGATTTTGCCGGGATTGCGGCTGCGAACATGTGTTGCCCGCCGAGGCGGCCCTGCCGTATGCCCGGGAGCTGATGGCGCGGCTTGAGCAATGCGGGAATATTGGGCTTGAACAGGCCGGGGATGATCCGCGCCTGTCCCTTGAGTACCTTTACGGCCCTGCCCGGGGGCAGATGTTCGGAGTGCTTCCGTACGTGGACAAGAGCGGAGCCAGTGGCGTGCTCAAGGCTTTTTCCGGGCAGTACAACGGAATCTGGGAGGTGCCGGGCTGGGTGGGGCCCATCCTTGACCCGGCGGAGTTTGAGCGCGCCATCGAACATGACGAGCCGCGCATCAAGGAGCTGACCCTACGCATAGAGGGCCTTGGGATGGACGATTCGGTCCGCCTGGACATGCTGGCCCGGCGGCGTGAATTGTCCCGGAGCCTCATGGAACGCATCTTCGGCCTGTACCGGCTGACAAATTTTCGCGGCCGGACCAGGGCCCTGTCCGAGGTCTTCACGGGCAAGGCCATGCCCACGGGCACGGGGGAATGCTGCGCGCCCAAGCTGCTGCATCACGCCGCCGTGCACGGACTGACCCCGCTGGGGCTTGCGGAATTCTACGTCGGCCGTGAAAATCGTTCCGCCACCCGTGCTCACGGACGGTTTTTCGCGCCCTGCGCGGAAAAATGCAGGCCGATTCTGGGATTTCTGCTGTGCGGGTTGCATGGTCAGACCCGCCGTCCGTGATCAGGACCGCATTGAAACCTGATTAGGCGTGACTTCGTGGGCGGCACGTCCGCTGCCCACCGTTTTCGATCTTGCCAGCCCGCCGTACTTGCGGCACTCATGGGTCATGATCCACATCTCTCCGGCCACGGCCATCATATACCGACGCATTTTCAAAATATCCATGCCCCTGGTCGTAAGCCTCGGGGCGACCACCATCATGGAGTTCACGGACCGCCTCTTTCTGGCCCGCTATTCCCTCGACGCCATCGCGGCGGCCCTGCCCGCCGGGATCATGGCCCTTTTGGCCATGACCATTTTTCTGGGTACCACGAGCTACGTGTCCGTGTTCGTGGCTCAGTACACCGGCCAGGGGCGTCCCGAGATGGTCGGCAGGGCGGTCTGGCAGGGCATCTATGTGGCGCTTCTGGGCGCGGTCGTGCTGGGGGCGCTGGCCTTTCTGGCCGAGGGCATTTTCGCCTTTGGCGGCCATTCCAAAGAGATCCAGGTCCTTGAATCCATATATTTCAGGACGCTGTGCCTGGGGGCGGGGATTCATCTGGCCGGCGGAGCTTTCGCCGGGTTCTTCACCGGCCAGGGGCGCACGCGCGTGGTCATGCTCGCCAATTCGGCGGGGATGCTCCTGAACATCCCCCTTGACTATTGTCTCATAAACGGCGTCGGGCCGTTTCCGGAGCTGGGTATCCTGGGCGCGGGCCTGGCCACGGTGATAAGCTGGGGTTTGATCACGGCCATTCTCTGGATAGCCATGCGCCGCCCGGAGAACGCCCGGTTCCGTCTGGCCACGGACCGGCGACTGCGGCCCGAGCTGTGGCTGCGGCTCATGCGCTACGGGCTGCCGAGCGGGATGGAATTCTTCCTCGACATCTTCGCCTTCACGGTCTTCATCTTCGTGGTCGGCAGGCTCGGGACCATGGAGCTGGCCGCAACCAACATCGCGCTGAACATCAACGCCCTGGCCTTCATGCCCCTGGTCGGCTTCGCCATGGGTACCAGCACCCTGGTCGGTCAGGCCATGGGCGCGGGCAAGCCCGACGACGTGCCGATGGTGGTGCGGGCCAGCCTTGTGCTGACTTTCGCCTATCTGGCGGCCATGTCGGCGGTTTTTCTTTTCGTCCCGGAAGCGGTCCTGCATCTGTTCCAGCCCCGCGACATGGACCCGGCCGCCTTTGCCTCGGTGGTCGGCATGGGCCGGATCCTGCTCATGATCGTGGTCGCTTACCTGTTCTTCGACGGGGTCAGCTTCATTGTCTATGGGGCGCTCAAAGGGGCGGGGGACACGGTTTTCGTCATGACCTCGCGTCTGGCGCTGGTCTTTCTGGTCATGATCGCGCCGCTATTGGCTGGGGCGTGGCTTGGTTTCGGGCTCTATTATTTCTGGGCCGTGAGCTGCACTTTTTTGATCATGCTCTCGCTTGTGGGGTGGTGGCGCTTCAGGCAGGGAAAATGGCGGAACATGCTGGTGGTGGAGAAAAGGCCGCCCGCGTGAAGCCGGGCGGCTGTCCGGGTCATGCCGCCTGGGTGCATTCCTTGTTGCCGCGCCGGTCCCGAACATAGACGTTGCCGGGCAGGGTCTTGGCGTATCCCTTGATCTGGGCCGCTTTTTCCCCCAGGGCCTGGAGGCTGCACGGGGCCATGCAGTCCACGATGCCGATGGACACGGAAACCAGCGGGAACTGCTGCTCCCTGCCGTCCCGGCCCTTGCCCATGATCCAGCCCCTGGCGCGATCCTGGGCATGGTAGCAGTTCAGGATGAGCCTTTTGAAGCAGCGGGTGACGGCCTGACAGATGCGTTCCGCCTTCTCCGGATTGACCATGGCCACGAAATCATCCCCGCCGATGTGGGCCAGAAAGTCTCCGCTGTGCCCATGCCTGGAGATGGCCCAGGTCATGATGCGCCCCAGCAGCAGTATGACGAGGTCGCCGTCCTTGAAGCCGTAGACGTCATTGTAGACCTTGAAGTTGTCCAGGTCCGCGTAGAGCATGCAGAAGGGCTTGCCCCGCCTGAGCCTCGTCTCGATTTCCTTCTCCAGCGCCACGTTGCCCGGGATGCCGGTCAGCGGGTTGGTGCCCTTGGCCATCTCGACCTGAACCTGCGCCAGGGTGGTCAGCATCTTCTGCACCGTAACCACACCCAGAAATTGTCCGCCACTGGTGACAATGGCCTCGTCATAGGCTTCCAGCATTTCGTGGGCGTTCTTGGCCACTGATTCCACGGATTTGCGTTCGTTCACGACGGTGGACAATCTGGAGTAGCCCGCTCCTACATCGTCCACGGCAATCTTGAATCCCTGGCTGCGGTAATGGTCCAGGGTTTTGTGAATTTTTGAGTTCGAAAATGGGCTTGGTCGTGGCCTGCATGGTTTGGTCTTGAGAGTTGGACATCATTTCCTCTGATGGATGGGACCGGGGTCGTTTTCAGGCAGAATCAAAGCTGGGAAGCTCTTTGTCCGGCGGATGCGACATTTTGGCGACAGGCCCGTGACAGGTGCGTGGCGATTGGATTTGAGTCCCTTTCGGCGGAATGTTACAGGAAATTCATACAGGTGTCACAATGCTGTCACATGCTCCCTGTAGCCCATCATGGGTACGAGGGAGCGGCGCGTCGAAAGTGGCGGGGCTCTTTTCGTGAACAAGGGGGAAACATGGCTCACAAGATTGTCGTCATCGAAGACGAACCGGATATCGCCAACCTTTTGGCTTTTCATCTCAAGTCGGGCGGGTACGACTGCTTCGTGGCCCGGGATGGAAAAAAGGGCCTGCAACTGGTCCAGTCCGAACGGCCGGATCTGGTGCTCCTCGATCTGATGCTGCCCGGCATGAGCGGTACGGACGTGTGCAAGGCCGTCAAGGGCAGCCCGGAATGCGCTCACATACCTATCATAATGCTCACCGCCCGGGGGGACGAAGTCGACCGCATCCTCGGCTTCGAGCTCGGCGCGGACGATTATGTCATAAAGCCTTTCAGCCCCCGGGAACTGATGCTGCGCATCAAGACCGTTCTGCGACGCAACGTGAACATCCTGCCCAAGGTCGCGCACTGGCAGCGCGAGGGCCTGGCTGCCGATTTCGAGGCGTACACGCTGCTTGTGGATGGGGTGGACGCGCACCTGACACCCACGGAATTCAATCTTTTCGGTGAATTTGTGCGCAACGAGGGCAAGGTGCTCTCCCGGGAGCAGCTCCTGAGCAATGCTTGGGGATACGAATTCGAAGGCTATTCGCGCACCGTTGATACCCATGTGCGTCGGCTGCGCAAGAAGCTCGGCCCCTATGCCGACTGGCTGGAGACCGTCCGGGGCATCGGCTATCGCATGAAACGTGAAAATCAGGTCGACTAGGGCGCTTCATGACCACCACGACGATTTCCTTGCGGCTGCGGCTGTTTCTGGCCTTCGGGGTCATTTTGTTTTTGGCGCTGGGCGTGCCTGCCTACTATCTGCACCAGAATCTTGGGCAGACCAGCGAGCGCGAGGCCCGCGACAGCGCGCGGCGAGACCTTCGCTCCGTGGAGTGGATGCTCTCCCATGGCTCTTTTGGCTCCTTTGCGGAGGTCAACGATGCCCTGCGCGACCTTGCAGCGCGCATGGATATCCGTGTCACCTTCATCGATCTTGAAGGTCGGGTGCTGACCGATTCCGGCGTGACGGCGGAACGGGTCGAGAGACTGGAGAACCATTTGGGCCGGCCGGAAGTGACACAGGCCCTTGCCGGAGAGATCGGCCTCAGCCTGCGTTACAGCGATACCGTGGACCAGGAACTGCTCTATGCGGCCATGCGTACCCCTGCCAGCGGGATCATGCCGGAGGGCGTCGTGCGCATCGCGCGTCCCCAGAGCCAGATCCGCAAGACCCTGGACCGGCTTTATGGACGGACAGGCTGGGTCTATGGGTTCAGCGTCATCCTGGCCTTCGGGCTCGTCTCCCTGACCTCACGGCAGATTGGCCGCGCCATAGCGAGCGTCGCCCAGGCCGCCGCCGACATCGGCCAGGGCGAGCCGGGCAAGCGCATCCGCTTTTCGCCGAGCACCGAGCTTACGCCCCTGGTGCAGGCCTTCAACAACATGGTCGAACGCATCGAGTCCAACATGCAGACCATCGTCAAGCAGAAGATGGAATCCGAGGCCGTGCTCAACGGAATGAAGGCCGGGCTGATCGTCCTCGACGGACACGGCCGGATTCTGCGCGGCAACTACGCCGCCCAGGAGATTTTTCCGGGCCTTTCGACCTTCGCCGGGCGCAAGCCCATGGAACTGTCCTTGCTGCAGGATCTTCAGGATGCCTGCGACGCGGCACTTCAAAAGCGCCGGGAAGGTGATTTTTCCCAGGTCGGCGTGGTGGTCTCCCTGGCGGGCGGCAGAAGCTTCGACGTATCCATCGTGCCCATCAAGGGCGACGCCGAGCTTGGCGTGATCATGGTTTTTCACGACATCACCGAAATCAAGAGGGTGGAACAGATCCGTCGTGATTTCGTGGCCAACGTGTCGCACGAGTTGCGTACACCCCTGACATCGATCAAAGGCTACGCCGAAACCCTGGTGGGCATCGAGAAATACGATCCCGAGCAGACGCGCTCCTTCCTGGAGGTCATCCTGCGCAACGCCAACCACATGAACACCATGCTCGACGAGCTGCTCCAGCTTTCGCGCCTGGAGCATGGCAAGCAGCGCCCCGACCTGGTCACGGTGGAGCCTGCTTCGGCGCTGTATTCGGCCTGGAAGAGCTGCCATCCCTTGAGCAAGGACATCGAATTCGTGAGCGAACTGGGTGCCTCAACGCCCCCGGTGCGGGCAAATTTCGAGCAGCTGGTGCAGGTTTTTCGCAATGTCCTTGAAAACGCCGTCAAGTATGTACCTGACGAGACGGCAGTCATCCGTGTCCATGGGCATGCGAGCGGCCGTGAGCTGGTTGTTTTCATCGAGGACAACGGGCCCGGCATTCCGGTGGAGGATCAGGCCCGGATTTTCGAGCGGTTCTACCGTGTGGAAAAGGACCGCAACAGCTCTATCGGCGGCACGGGCCTCGGCCTTGCCATCTGCAGGCACATAATGGCCAATCACGGAGGGCGGATCACGGTGCAGAGCCCCGTGCCCGAAACCGGGATCGGCTCCCGCTTCATCATCACCTTGCCCCTGGCCGGGCAGATCCCAGAGGAATAGACATGACAGAAACGGTCAAGATTTCATCGAGAAATCTCAACTTCTACTATTCGGACTTTCACGCGCTCCAGGATATCAGCTTCGATATGCTGCAGCATCAGGCAACCGCCCTGATCGGGCCTTCGGGTTGCGGCAAGTCCACTTTTCTACGTTGCATCAACCGCATGAACGACCTTATAGCCGGTACCCGGATCGAAGGATCCCTGACCATGGACGGGCAGGACCTGAACGACAACTCCCATGACGTGGTCGTGCTCCGGCGCCGGGTGGGCATGGTCTTCCAGAAGCCCAATCCCTTTCCCAAGAGCATCTACGAGAACGTGGCCTATGGGCTGCGGGTCAACGGCGTCAAGGACCGCGAGTTCATCGATGCGCGGGTCGAGGAGAGCCTCAAGCTCGCCGCCCTGTGGGACGAGGTCAAGGATCGCATGGACCAGTCGGGTCTCAGCCTTTCGGGCGGGCAGCAACAGCGCCTGTGCATCGCCCGGGCCATGGCCGTGGAGCCCGAAGTCCTGCTCATGGACGAGCCCGCTTCCGCGCTTGACCCCATAGCCACCCAGAAGATCGAGGAGCTCATCCACGAGCTCAAGAACAAATTCACCATCGTCATTGTCACGCATTCCATGCAGCAGGCCGCCCGCGTCTCCGATCGGACCGCATTTTTCTATATGGGCAAGCTCATCGAGGTCGGTCCCACGGACAAGCTGTTCACCCGCCCTGAGAACAAGCAGACCGAGGACTATATCACAGGCCGTTTCGGCTGATGCCTCTGCTCTCCTGAATGGTTCGACAAATTTTTAAAGGAAGTGAAAGATGTATACGCATTTGCATGAAGAAATCGAAACGCTGAAGCTCAAGGTGCTGAAGATGGTCTCCCTGACCGAGGACGCCGTCCAGAAGTCCATCCAGGCCTATGTGAACAAGGATCTGTATCTGGCCGAAGAGGTTCAGGACGGGGACGTGGAAGTAAATCGTCTGGAGGTGGAGATCGACGAGCTGGCGCTCAAGCTGTTGGCCCTGGAGCAGCCCGTGGCCGGAGACCTGCGCTTCATCCTCGGGTGCATGCGCATCAGCGTCGATCTCGAGCGCATCGCCGACGAAGCCGTGAACATCGCCGAGCGGTCCATCATGCTCAGTTCGCGGCCGCCGTTGCCTTTTCACCAGGACGTGCTGGAGATGGGCACTAAGGCCCTGGCCATGCTGCGGCACGCGGCCCAGGCGTTCTCCTCCAACAACGTGGAGGCGGCCCTGCAGGTCTGCCATCTGGACAACGAGGTTGACGTGCTGAACCACAAGAACATGCGCCAGGTCATTGAATACATGATCCACGAGACTCCGGCCATCGAGCGTTCCGTACACACCATCATTCTCATCCGCCGTCTCGAGCGCATCGGCGATCTGGCCACCAATATTGCCGAATCAGTGGTGTTCATCGCCCAAGGGGTGAACATAAAACACAAACTGTATTTCGACGAGCGTTGATCCCGTACCCGTACATGATTTGCAAGAGGGCGCCTGCGGGCGCTCTTTTCATTTATGGTGCAAAAGCTTGCGCTCACACCTTCAACTGGCTAGTGATCCCGGATACATCACCGTGGAGGATTGCGCATGCATCGCGCCCTGCTATTATGCTTTTTCGTTCTGGCCACCTTCGCGCCGGCCAGTGCCTATGAATATCCGTTCAAGAATCCTTACGAGGCCACCGTCCTCGGCACTCTGCCGCGTGACGAGTTTCCGCTGGACTCCATCCGTCCCGCCAAGTTGCGCGACCTCAATCCGTTGAGTGAGTTGGGCACGGTGCGCGCAAGAGAGCTCCTGCTGCATGAGCGGCCGGTGCCCGAAATCCTCTGGTATGACGACACGTTGCAGTACTCCGTTGCCCTGCAACGCAACGTGGCGCCGCTGCTGTTCATCATTGCCGGGACAGGCTCTTCCTACGACTCGGCCAACTGCCGCTTCCTGCAGGCGGTCTTTCACCGGGCCGGGTACCATGTGGTCAGCCTGTCATCGCCGACGTATCCGAACTTCGTGGTCAGCGCCTCCACGACCCAGGTTCCGGGGTTCATTCCCCAGGACGTTGCTGACCTGTACCAGAGCATGGACGCCATCGTGAACGAAATTGGCCGCGACAGGATATCCTCCTACAACCTGACCGGTTACAGCCTTGGCGGAACTCAGTCCGCTTTTCTGGCGGAGCTGGATACGCGCGAAAAGCGTTTCGGATTCGACAGGGTGATGCTCCTCAATCCAGCGGTCAGCCTGCTGACCTCTGCGACCATCCTCGACCACTTGCTCTCCGACAACGTGGTCGACCGGACCGAGGCCGCAAGGGTCGTGGCCGATCTGGTCTCCGATCTTTCGGCGGCCTATCGCGGTAGCGACGAGGTCAATTTCGGCGACGAATTTCTTTTTGCACTGCACGGGAGCCGTTCCATTTCCGAAAAGGAGCTCAAGATCCTCATCGGCGTTGCCTTTCGTGTCTCCCTTGCGTCCATGGTCTTTACCAGCGACGTGTGCACGGGAGCGGGATACATCTCCCCGAGAGGGCACGTCATCGAGAAGAACGAGTCCCTGTCGCCTTATCTGGACGCGGCCGTGGGCGTGAGTTTCGAGGATTATGTGGATGAGTATCTTTTGCCTTTCCTGGCCTTCACGGACCCGGCCATGACCCGGGAACGGGCCGTGGTGGCCAGCAGCCTTGAATCCATCGCCCCTTTTCTGCGCGAGTCCACAAGCATCGCGGTCATGACCAATGCCGACGACCCCATTTTGACCCCCGACAACCTCGATTTTCTGAAACGCACGTTCAACGGCCGCCTGACGCTCTATCCGGCAGGGGGGCACTGCGGCAATATTCGTTATCGAGACAACGTCGCGGCCATGCTCGATTTTTTCCGCAAGTGAGACAAACCATGCGCATATTTCTTCTCTGCCTCATCCTCTTCGTCTCCGCCGGATGCGCCACCAACGGACAGCATCAGCCCGGGCCCTTTGAGGCCCCCGTTCATCGCGGCCTGCCGGAGGACCCCACTCTGGAGCGGCATTTTTTGGTGCATGACCCCTGGGAGGGGTTCAACCGTAACATGTACCATTTCAATGCCCAGCTTGATCGCTATGTCTATCTGCCGGTGGTCAGAACCTACGAAGCAATTCTGCCCGACAGCGTTCAGCAGGGTGTTTCGAATGTTTTCAACAATCTGAAAGAAATACCGATTTTCGTGAACTCCGTCCTGCAAGGCAAGGCCAAAAAGGCTTCGGTCTCTTTGGGCCGCTTTGTCTTCAACACGACCATCGGCCTCGGCGGCATCATCGATGTGCTCGGAAATGGCGGCATCCCGCAGGAAAACGAGGATTTCGGGCAGACCCTGGGCTTCTGGGGCGTGCCCCCCGGTCCGTATCTGGTGCTGCCCGTGTTCGGGCCTTCCGGAGTGCGTGACACGGGAGGCGTGTTCGTGGATGCGGCCATGACCATAAACCCATCGTACGGCCTCTTCCAAGACATGAGCTGGATTGCACGCGAGTCGGTGTCCACCGGCGTTTACGGGGTCAAGGCTGTCGATGCGCGTCATCAGGTCAAGTTTCGCTATTACGAGACAGGAAGCCCCTTCGAGTACCAGCTGGTGCGCTTCATCTACTCCAAGAAGCGCGAGCTCGACATCGATAAGTAGTTTTTTTCTTTCCCCGCTGCCTTGAAAAGGCGTGGCGTTCTTCTCGAACGACCACGCCTTTTTTTATCCTTTTGCGAAATTTTAAACGGCAAGAGAATACAGGTCTTGAATTTTGTGGTGCTAACTTGTGTTTGCAGTGCAAATCGTACTTTGCGCTTTTTTTTAAGTATGAAATTGTAACATGCTGAAATCATGATGTCTTATTTTTCTTGCAGACATGGCAGGGCTTTTGCTTTGCCTTGGTCGTCAAAATAACTGGCGAGAATTACGCTTCAAATTATCGAGGAGGAAGAAAGAAACATGTCAGAAGAAAGCAGCAGCGTCGTCATCGACCACGGGAAAAGCCAGTGGTCGGATTTGTGGAAGAAAGAGGACTTCCTTGCCATCTGGCTCGGTTTTATCATTATTTCCGTTTGCGTCCTTGCGTACACGACTTTTGGTCCCAAGGCTGAGTTTGCCGAGAAGATCGCCACCGCCAACCAGATTCAGGAAGCGGAACTTGCCAAGGCTCCGTTCAAGACCATCGCCTGGCACAATGCTCAGGACGCCAAGAAGCTCAAGGGCTCCAGCTCCGCTTTCGGCAAGTTCGCATCCCACTGGACCAAGACGCCCGGTTCCTGGAAGACCAACCCCATGGACTCCTTGATCCGCTCCGAATCCCAGGCCCAGGCTCTGAACGAAAAGGGCATGCCTAAATACGAAGAGGCCAAGGGCAAGCTTGAAGTGGCACTCGCCGCTGCCGTGGCCGCGGAAGAGGCTGCGGCCGGCGCATCCTTCCAGAACCAGGCGCTCAATGACGAGGCCACAGCCAAGATTTCCGAGTGGCGCGACGCACAAAAGGCCGTCGGGGATGCCAAGAAGAAGGTCGGAAACAAGCCCTACAACTACATCCCGACTCTTATCGGCCTGTGCATATTCATCGCGCTTATTTTCGGTGCCGGCATTGCCATGATGGGCAAGAGCGCGCCTGCGTTCCTGCAGGGTTTCGTGATGGTCTTCCTGGTCGCCGTCCTGGCGTACATTCTCGGCGGGCAGGCCATTTCCAAGCAGTACGGATTTGGCGCCGAAGCCTGGGGCGTGCTCCTGGGCATGGTCATAGCCAACACCGTGGGTACTCCCAAATGGGTCCTTCCGGCCTGTGAGGTCGAATTCTTCATCAAGACCGGTCTTGTGCTCCTGGGCGCGGAAGTGCTCTTCAACAAGATCGTGGCCATCGGCACTCCCGGCATTTTCGTGGCCTGGGTGGTCACTCCCGTTGTCCTTGTGCTGACTTATATCTTTGGCCAGAAAGTGCTGAAGATGCCTTCCAAGACACTCAACGTCGTCATCTCCGCCGACATGTCCGTGTGCGGTACCTCCGCCGCCATCGCCGCAGCGGCGGCCTGCCGGGCCAAGAAGGAAGAGTTGACCCTGTCCATCGGTCTGTCCCTGGTCTTCACCGCCATCATGATGATCGCCATGCCCGCCTTCATCAAGGCTGTCGGCATTCCGGAGATTCTGGGCGGCGCCTGGATGGGCGGCACCATCGACTCCACCGGCGCGGTGGCAGCGGCCGGCGCGTTCCTGGGTCAGAAAGCCATGTACGTGGCCGCGACCATCAAGATGATCCAGAACGTCATGATCGGTGTTACCGCGTTCTGCATCGCCGTGTACTGGTGCACGAAGGTTGACCGCGTGGCTGGCAAGACCGTTGGCGCAGGAGAGATCTGGCATCGTTTTCCCAAGTTCGTGCTTGGCTTCATCGCCGCGTCCATCATCTTCTCCATCCTGGATCAGGGCATGGGTAAGGATCTTGGCGACGCGGTCGTGGATCAGGGCATCGTCCGCGGCGGCACCAGGCTTCTGCGCGGCTGGTTCTTCGCCCTGTCTTTTGCCGCCATCGGCCTGTCTACCAACTTCCGTGAACTGGCCAAGTACTTCAAGGGCGGCAAGCCGCTCATCCTGTATGTCTGCGGCCAGAGTCTCAATCTTGTCTTGACTCTGACGATGGCCTACATCATGTTCTACGTGGTCTTCCCCGAAATCACGGCCAAGATCTAAATTGTCTCGAAAAACAGCCGGGAGGAACTCCCTCCCGGCTTTTAAGGACGCAACGTCATGACTGAAAAAAGCTTGTCTGTAAGATTGAAGAATTTCGTTCTGACCATGGGCACCGCCCTGGCCTTCGTCTACCTGTTCCTGCCTTTTTTGACCGACTCCTTTGGTGTCCTGAGCCGCATGTCCTCATATCTGGACGATAACGGCATCGATCCGACCCGTTATTACTACACGGATGTTGCACAGGTGAAGGAAGGAGAGGATTACCTGCGTTTTGCCCTGGAAGAAAAATAATCGAGAGGCCTTCCCGTGAGGGGGCAAATTTCAGATCAGGAGCAGCCGCTCGTTTTCAGGTCTTGATTGGAGGACTGCAGAGCACTATTGAAGCCTTTGGTGGCCTTTTTGGTCCGGTCTCGCCGACTTTCTGAGCGGACGCATCTTCATACACTTCACACACGTTTCCATCGCCACGGGAAGCATCTATTTCAGGCGAGCCCATGCACCTTCTCAAACCATCAAAGATACAGACCAAATTTGTTTCCGGGCTTTTGGTCGCCTCCATTGTTTTGGGCATCGTCTTTTCCGTCGGCTTTTATCTACACATGAAAAATGTCCTTGAGGAGGAGGTGCGGGACAAGGCCCTGCTCATCTTCACCCATGTGGACTCCATCCAGCACTACGTGCGCGACATCCTGCGCCCGGCCATGTACGAGCGCCTGCCCGCTTCGTTCGTCATCGAGGCCATGTCCTCATCCTACATCTCCCGGACCATCATGGCGCCGATCAACGACGATCGCGGCGGCACCATATATCGCCGCGTGGCCATCGACGCACGCAACCCCGCCTACGAGGCCAACACGCATGAACGGGAACTGATCCGCTATTTCAGGGCCAACCCCGAACAGGAGTTGTGGCAGGGGTACAAGACCATGGACGGGGAAAAATATTTTCTGAAAGTCCGTGCCGTGCGTTTCGAGGAAGGGTGCATGTATTGTCACGGCAGGCCCGAGGAAGCTCCGCCTGAGCTGTTGTCCCTTTACGGGGGCCGGGGGTTCGGCAAGGAGGAGAACTCCATCGCCGGGGTCGATTTCGTGGGCATCTCCGTGCAGAGCAGCGTGGGGCGCGTGCAGCAGACCATCCTGACCTACTTCGCCTTTTTCGCTTTCGGCGCGTTGCTGTTTTTTTCCGCGACAAATTTTCTGTTCCGCGTCCTGGTGGTCAACAATTTGAAACGGCTCAACAGCGTTTTCAGACGCAACGTGGTCGATGCGGAAGGCTCCGAGCTCCTGCACAAGCTAGAGCAGGGCGACGAGATCGAGGAACTGGTCGAAGGTATGGAGCAGATGGGCAATCATCTCTTCGAGGTCCGCCACCAGCTCCAGGATTATGCGGAAAATCTGCGCAAGATGGTCGATGAGCGCACCGAGGCCCTCTCGCATGAGGCCGAAGCCCGGCAGGAGGACGTGCATCTCTTTGTGCGTCTGCTGGAGGACATGCGCCGCAGCGGGTCGCGTTCGGAACTCTGGAGCCTGGCCCTGCCCGAGATCTGCAAGCGCTTCGGGGCGCGCAGCATCGCCTATGTGTGCACCATGGTCTCCAGGAACTACTATGTTTGGCCCGAGTCGTCCGTTGTGCCCGAGTTGCCCGAGAACATGGTGGAGGTGCTGACCGGCAGCGCCTGCCTGCAATCGGGCTCCAGGATTTTCGTGCCGGTGGAGTCGAGTTCCGGAAATGCCGAGGGCATCCTCTGCCTCTACTGGGACACCGAGGCCGAGGCTTCGAAGCACGATCAACGGGTACTCACGGCGCTCGGCCGTCAGCTCGGCACGGCAGCGGAGAACCTGACTGCCATCGACAGTCTGCTGCGGCAGATGAACGTGCTTGAAACCATCGTCGAGGGCATCACCGATCCGCTGGCGCTCATGGACTCGAACTGCGCCGTGCTGACCGTGAACCAGGCCGCCCGCCAACTGACCTCGGAATTGACGGACGGCGAGCGCACGGACGGCAACATGCTGTCCATCTTTTTCCATCCGTTGTCCGATCATTGTCCGATGGTTGACGCCATTCGCGGCGGCACACCGGATCTGCGCGAAGTCGAGCTGCCCGGCGGCAGATCGTTTTCACTTTCGATGTACCCGGTGCGCAGTTCCGACGGGCAGACGGACCGGGTGGTCGTCTATGTGCGCGAGACCACCATGGAGAAGCGCATGCGTTCTCAGGTCTGGCATTCGGAGAAGATGGCCACCGTGGGCAAGCTCACGGCGGGGCTGGCGCATGAGATCAACAATCCGCTCGGGGTCATACTCTGTTATGCCGGACTGTTGCGCCAGACGATCTCCGATCCGCAGCAGGCCTCGGACCTGAACATAATCGAGCGTCACACCAGACAGGCGCAGCGGGTCTTGCAGGAGCTGCTCAATTTTGCCCGCCCCAAGGCTGCCGGATCGGGGACGGCGGACGCCTGCGCCGTCGCCGTTTCCGTGTCCGAAGTTTTTTCCGTGCAGGCCGCCAAGAAGCGGGCGCACTTGACCGTGGAACATCCCAGGGAGCCTCTGTCCGTGCGCATGGGGATCGGCGAACTGGAGCAGGTGATCAGCAACCTGGTCATCAACGCCCTCGACGCGGTCGGGGAGGATGATGGTGTGATCGTTGTCCGGGTCGCTCCCAAGGATGGACGGGTGGTCATCGTGGTGGAGGACAACGGGCCGGGTGTCGCGGCGGCGGATGTTCCGCATATTTTCGATCCCTTTTATTCGACCAAGGCCATTGGCGCGGGGACCGGACTGGGTCTGGCCGTGGTCTACGGCATGGTCAGGGACGTGGGCGGAGAGGTCTTTGTCGAGCATTCAGCCCTCGGCGGCGGGCGCTTTGTCGTGCTCCTGCCGTCCGGAAACGATGACCTGGAATCGGATACTGCGCACCAGAGGAAGGATTGAGCATGGAAGTCATGGGAGCACCCAGTGTAGTCATCGGAGGTCGGGTCGTCATTGTCGACGACGAGGTGGACTTCGCGCGCGGTCTGGCCAGGCTTGTCTGCGGACAGTTTCCCGGCCTTGAAGTGGAAGCCGTGCATAGCGCGGCCGAAGCCCTGCGGACCCTTTCGGCAAAGCCCGCCCAGCTCATGATCACGGATTTGCGCATGCCCGAGATGACCGGATTGCAGCTTCTGTCCCAGGCCCTTGGCCTGCTGCCGGATCTGAGCATGGTCGTGCTCACCGCCTACGGGACCATCGAAACGGCGGTGGAGGCCCTGCGGGCCGGAGCCTATGATTTCCTGACCAAACCCATCGAGCCGGAGCAGCTTTTTCGGGTGGTGGAGAAGGGGCTGGAGCGAAGCCGGTTGTTGGAGGAAAACAATCGCCTGCGCAAGATTCTGGCCAACAAGGAATGCGGCGGCGAGCTGGTCGGTGAAGGCGCGGCCATGCGGCAGCTCAAGCGCACCATTGCGGCCGTGGCCCAGTCCGAATACACGGTGCTGGTTCGGGGCGAATCAGGCACCGGCAAGGAGTTGGTGGCCCGCATGGTGCACCATCTGGGCGTACGGGCTTCCCGGCCGTTTCTGGCGGTGAACTGTCCTTCCATTCCCGAGAATCTGCTCGAAAGCGAACTTTTCGGCCACGTCAAGGGCGCCTTTACCGGGGCCGACCGCGACCACAAGGGGCTCTTCGCCGCCGCCGACAAGGGAACCATCCATCTGGACGAAATCGGGGACATTTCCCCGGCGGTCCAGACCAAGCTGCTGCGGGTCATGCAGGACGGGGAGGTTCGGCCAGTTGGATCGAACAGATCCTCACGCGTGGATGTGCGCGTGGTCGCCTCCACAAATCAAAACCTTGAAGCCGCCATGCAGGCCAAGACCTTTCGCGAGGACCTGTATTACCGGTTGAACGTGCTGACCATAACCCTGCCGCCCCTGCGCGAGCGGGCCGAGGACATTCCGCTTTTGGCCGGACACTTCTTCCGGGCGGCCTGCCGCGAGATGGGGCTGGCCGAAAAACAGGTCGATCCGGAGGTCATGCACTGGATGGCCACCCACCCCTGGCCTGGCAACGTACGTGAGTTGCAGAATTTCGTACGCCGTCTGACCGTTTTCGCCACCACGGAGCGGGTGGACATGAATCTGCTGCGCATGGTGCAGCAGGGCGGCTGTCTGCCCGTACCCATGAGCAAGAGCCAGAACGGAGGCGACGCCGCGCTGGAACCCTACAAGAACGCCAAGGCCGATGCCGTGACGGCATTCACCCATTCCTACGTAAACGAGCTTCTGGCCCAGACCAAAGGCAACGTGTCCGAAGCGGCCCGCGTCTCGGGCCTGTCCCGCGTGGCCCTGCAGAAGATCCTCTCGCGCATGGGCGAAAGCGCGGCGCGATTTCGGGATTGAGGCGTCTGCCTTCCTTCTCTTGGCATCGCCAAACGCTTTTCGTCGTTGTAATCTTTGTGTATGTGCAAGTATCTCAAAACATGACACCTGCTTTGTCGGCGCTGGCGGAATGAACCGCAACCTGTCGGCCGTCACCTATTTTAGTTTGAAACTCCAATCATGTTTTGAGATTGGAGGATGCTCTTTTGAACGTGATGAACACGGCATTTCCGTCCGCACTGCATTTTGACGCCGGTCTACCTGCCTTCCTTGCTCTCCTGCTGACATTTGGCGCGATCTCGTTTCTGTTTGGCGCGTTGCTCATTGTCCTTGCCCGCCTTCGATCAACCAGGACTTCCTTGGAAACACGCGCTCGCGAATTGCGTTCCGCCCACAAGAAGATCGAGACGCTGGCTTGTGAAAAACGTGAATTCGAAGAGAAGTTCCAAGCCATTTTCGATAATTCACCGTATTCCATTGCGTTCAACGCGCTCGACGGTACGTATTTGGATGCCAATAAAGCTTTTTTGTCCCGATGGGGCATTTCGCGTGAAGAGGCGCTCGCCCGTTCGGTGCAGGATCTTGCTGCGGTCGACAATGATGAAAGGTTGCGTTTTATTCAGATGCTTGAGCGCGATGGGACTTTCAGCAACATGGAAACGAAGATTTCCAAGCCTGACGGCGGGGTGGGCTATGTGCTGTTTTCCGCATCGCTGGTTTCCCTTGGTGGGCTGACGAGCGTTTTGTCCACGGCCGTGGATGTCACCTCGCTCAAAGAAGCGGAGCAGAACGTCAAGCGCTGGCGGCAGAAGTTCGATCTGACCACTGCCGCAGCCAAACTCACCTTCTATGAATATGACGTGGATAATGACGTTCTGACCTGGAGCGGGAGTATGCTGGACGTGTTGGGGTACGACCCGCAGGAGATGCGGGGGGGGCTCGACGTCTGGATGGAACTGCTTCACCCGGAGGACGCGGACAGGGCGACGGCTCTTTTCGAAGAGGCGTTGTCGCAAAGGAAGAGGTACATCATCGAGTACCGCCTGCGGCGCGAAGATGGTTCGTACGCCGATGTTTTCGAATATGGGCAAATGTTCGCCAGGACACCCGATTCGCCAAGGAGGGTGCTTGGCATCATTCAGGACGTTTCCGAAGCCAAACGCACCGAGAAGGCCTTGATGCAGAGTGAGGAGAAGTATCGGGCCATCTTCAACAACGCTCCCATTGGGATTTTTCGCACCAGCTATGCCGGGCGTTTTCTGGAGGCCAATCCGACCCTTGCGCGCATGTTGGGGTACCGGGACCGGGATGAACTCCGGTCCTCGGTGGAGAGCCTGGACACAGGCATTTATCCCCATCCCCACACGCGTCGCGACATGCTTGAATCCCTGCTCGTCTCACCAGACGGAATACGCAGGGATATCGAATTCAAACGCAAGGATGGATCGCCTTTTTACGCCGTGATCAACGCATCCCTGCAATTCGACGATTCAGGTCGTCCCGCCTACCTCGACGGCACCATAGAAGACATCACCACCCGCAAGGCCGCCGAAGACAGCCTGCGGCAGTCCGAGGAAAAGTTTGCGAGTATATTTCGCCTGTCCCCGGACGCCATCGTGCTTTTCGGACTGGATACGCAGCGCATTCAGGACGTCAACGACGCCTTTGTCGTCCTGTTCGGATTTTCCCGGGAGGAAGTGCTGGGCAAGACGACCCTTGAACTGGGGCTGTATAAGACGCCCGCCTTGAGAGATCGACTGTATGAGCTGATGCATGAGAGCCAGATAATCAGGGACTTTGAATTAACCGGCCATGGGAAAGACGGCGAAGAGATTCGCTGCCTGCTTTCATGCCAAGTCATAGGTATCAATGGCCGGTCACTCGTTTTTGCCGTGATACGCGATCTGCGCGAAATGAAACGCATGCAGCAACTCATGATCCAGACGGAGAAAATGCAGTCCCTCGGCGGATTGGCGGCGGGGATGGCGCATGAAATCAACAATCCTTTGGGTATCATTGTGCAGGGCGTGCAAAATGTCACGCGCAGGCTCGACCCGTTGTTGGAGCCCAACATCGAAGTTGCCAAGAGACACGAATTGGACTTGCACCGCCTGGGCATGTTTCTCGAAGAACGCAACATCTTCCGCTATCTGCAGGGGATCCGCGATGCGGGTGAGCGCGCTGCGGCTATCGTGTCGAACATGCTTTCCTTTAGCCGTAACAGCGAGCGGACGTTTTCCTCCAATGATCTGAGCGCCATTGCCTCCAAGGCCTTTGAGTTGGCGGGCAAGGATTTTGATTTAAAAAAGCATTATGATTTCAGAAGATTGAATATCGTCAGGGAGTATGATCCCGATTTGCCGCTGGTGCCCTGCGTCGGCACGGAAATCGAACAGGTGCTCTTGAATCTCGTACGCAATGCCGCGCAGGCCATGGCCCGATCCGGGATGGAAAATCCGACACTGACCGTACGCACGAAAAAAATGCGGGATTGGGCCGTGATCGAGGTGGAAGACAACGGGCCGGGCATCCCCAAGGACGATCTCTCCCGTGTATTCGAGCCGTTCTACACGACCAAGAAGATCGGCGAAGGAACCGGGCTCGGGCTTTCGGTGTCGTACTTCATCATTACCAACAACCACCACGGACACCTCACCGCCTCTTCGCGCGAAGGCCGGGGAACCAAGTTTGTCATCTCCCTGCCGCTACACCCGGACGCGTGATACGAGCGGCGTCGAGCTGGCCGCGACAAGCGCCGCGATGTCGAGGATGAGCGCCATGCTGCCGTCGCCCTTGATGGTGGCTCCGGAAATTCCGCGTATGTCCTGATAGACCTTGCCCAGACTCTTGATGACGGTCTGGTGCTCGCCGATGACCCTGTCCACGACGATGCCGACGCGCCGTCCCTGCGAGTTGCAGACCACGACCTGCTCGATCTCCGGGGTCTGCCCCGGAATCTCGAAACCGGCGCGCAGGCTGACGTAAGGCACCATCTGGCCGCGCAGGTTGATCAGATCGGCGCGGTCCTTGTCCTTGCGGATGAGCTCCACGCATTCTTCCACGGCGGACAGGGGCATGATGAAATAGCTGTTCTCGACCTGAACTTGCAAACCGTCGATGATGGCCAGGGTCAGGGGGATGCGCACGGAGATGGTCGTGCCTTGGCCGGGAACGCTCTCCAGGGAGATGCGG